>JBLNDC010000061.1:0-6668 GCA_050261255.1 Bacteroidota bacterium | reverse complement strand
CCTGATATTAATAACAAGACACTGCTCTTCGCCAGATCGGTTGTTCCGGGATTATGGATTCCAATGGCCTACATTAACGGCGGAGGGATGTGCCTGAAATGGTACCGTGATCTTCTGGTGGAAAAAGATAATACAGTTAGTTATCAAACACTGGACCAAGCTGCGGAAGGAATTCCAGCGGGAAGTGAAGGATTGATCTTTTTGCCTCATTTTAGTGGGAGAGTCTGTCCGAATGATCCGAATGTCAGAGGGACCTGGTTGGGTTTAAGTTGGATCCATACTAGAAACCATTTATATAAATCAATCATGGAAGGAATTGCTTATGAATACAACTATTATTTAAAAATTCTCAAAGAACTAATTAAAGACATTGAATTATCTAAAGTAATTGCTATTGGCGGGGGCGCCAAAAGCAAACTGTTCAATTCGATCAAAGCTGATGTTTTGGGTGTCAAATATTTCCCAATGGCTTTAAATGACACAGCCACCTTGGGGAGCGCCACTGTAGCCGGTTACGGTGTTAAAGCATTTTCTAATATGGAAAGCGCGGTGGAAATGTTTAAGAAGGCTGACAACCATCTCGAACCCGATCCGAAACGCCATCGGGAATATCAAAAATACGCCGAAGCATACGAAAAAGTATTTAGTCTGGCTGGATCAATATTTAAAACTTTATCCGCAGACGAACAAAATTATCAATAAAAGGGGAATATTATCAAAACAGTGCTTAAAGGCGGCGGTTTTTCGTTATGTCCGAATAAGGTAAAAGGCTGGAATTAAATTTTTTAAGCAAGATTCGACGTTTATCTGTAGTAATAATTGAGTATCCAAGCAAAAGTGTTTGAGAAAAGTTCCCCGGTGAGGCTGAAATAAGTAATTTATCACCCGACAATATCCCGGCGCCGACAATTTATTTGCTGAGGGGAGGGATGGTTTCAATAACTTAAAAACGGTCCGGCAGATTAAGTATTACTCCATAGTAAAAAATGAGAAAGAGAGGGATAGTAGTGCGTAAAACAATTGGTATTGTTATGATCTTTGCTTTAATGCTTACTTTATCGGCAGGAGTCGGTGTCTCTAAGACATATACGGTTACAATCGGTTGGTGTCCGCCGGATATTACCGGAGTGTTTAAAACAGCTACTGATTTTATGGAAAAAGCCGCCGCGGATGCTAAAAAAGCCGGGATCGATGTCAAGGTAATCACTCATTCACCGACCAGCCATACCGCCATCGGTGATCAAGTAAAAATTATCGAGAATTTTATTCAAAGCAAAGTTGATGTCATCGTAGTGTCTCCGGCTGAAGTGGAAGCGGTTAAGCCCGCATTAAGAGAAGTGAATCAGGCCGGAATACCTTTAATTTTGGTGAACATGTTGACTCCGCTTGAAGGAATTAATGTAGCCTCTTTTATCGGTTTTGATAATCAGCAAGCCGCTTCCGTATCAGCGTATGCTCTTTTAGACGCATTAGGCGGACCGGGTGTATTGGGCAAAGGTAAAAAAGTCCTAGTTAAAAAGGGAGAATTCTTGGATCTTAAATGGTGGGAAAATGTCTATAAAGATGTCGCTCCTAATTCAATAAAAGGGAAAGTTGCTATTATTGAAGGTATAGCCGGAGATTTCTTCTCCAATGAGAGATTAAAAGGGTTTCATGCCGTAGTTGATAAATTCCCAGGCATTAAAATCACGAATACCCTCCCGGCCGACTGGAACAGACAAAAGGGAATCAAAGCAGCTGAAAATATTCTGCAAAGCAACCCGCAGCTTGATGCTATTTGGGCTGCATCCAATGAGATGGGCATGGGCGCTTACATTGCTGGTAAAAACGCCGGACGTGAGAAAAAGGTCATGATCTTTACCAATGACGGAACCCCAGAAAGTTTGGACTATATTAGACAAGGGAAACTGGTCGCCGAAACTTGGCACGGTTTTCCCGAATGGGGCTGGTACGGGACCAAATTTGCCGTTATGTTGGCCATGGGAGAAAAAGTGCCGCAATTTTATGATATCAGGCCCAGAACCGAGTATAAAGCTAACGCAGATGATTTTTATCCCAATCCAAAACTTGACCCAATAAACTGGGAAGAGATTAAAAACGCCGCCAAATAATTTTTCGTAAAACTGTTTTCAAAATCCCATCCCCCCTACTAAGGGGGATGGGAAAAATTTTTAACCAATCATAAAAGGTTTACGTAATACTGAACAAGAAATTTCTAGATCGAATATAAGTACAGATTATCGATTTTTGGCCGTTTATTTTATAATTGGGGTGATGGATTTGGCTGATATTTTACTGGAAATGAAAAACATCAAAAAAAGATTTACTGGGACGCAAGCTTTGGCTGGGGTTGATTTTGATGTCAAAAAAGGTGAAGTTCATGTGCTGCTTGGCGAAAATGGCGCCGGTAAATCAACTTTAATGAAAATACTGGCTGGCTCATATGCCCCTGATGAAGGCCAAATATATTGGGAAGGCAAACAAGTATCCATTAAGGATTCATCAATATCTTTGGCGTTAGGTATCGGCATGGTCTACCAGGAGTTAACTTTGGTAAAAAATCTAAGCGTGTTTGAGAATATTTATTTGGGCCGTTTGCCGCAGAAAAAGAAGCTTCCGTTAATTGATTGGAAACAAGCTTTTGATAATGCCGGGGAGATTTTGAAATCTTTGGGGGTTGAGATTGATATCAGAAAGCCTTTGTTACAATATGATCTGGGCATTCAGCAATTGGTCGAAATTGCCAGGGCAATTTCCAAAAATGCGAAATTGATAATCTTGGATGAACCGACTTCGGCCCTATCAGATAATGAAGTGGAAAATTTGTTCAAAGCAATTGGCCGCTTAAAAAAACAGGGCGTTTCCTTTATATATATAACTCATAAATTAAACGAAGTTTTTGCGATTGGAGACCGGGTTACGGTTTTGAGAGACGGATATACGGTTGGTTCTTTTGAATCTCTGAGTGCCACGAATGAAAATGAATTGATTAAAATGATGGTTGGTAGAACCATTGAAGAACAATACCCAAAAGAACATCATTGTTCGGGAGAACCGCTTTTTAAAGTCGAAGGATTAAGCGATGGAAAGAATTTTACCGATATTTCTTTTACGTTGCATAAAGGTGAAGTGTTAGGCATTGCGGGATTGGTTGGATCGGGCCGGACTGAACTGGCGGAGGCATTATTCGGTCTGCGAAGCATTAACAACGGGAAAGTGTTCTTAAATAACGAACAATTTTCCAGCCGTAATCCAAAAACTTCAATTATAAACAGGATTGGTTATTTAACTAAGGATCGGAAGAGTGGTCTTTTGTTGCATATGCCTGTTTACAGGAATATTACTGTTTCTTGTTTGAAAGGTTTTAGTTCCTGGGGTTTTCGCAGAAAGGAAAAGGAGCTAAACACCGCTAAAGAATTTATCGAAAAATTGAAGATTGATACTCCGGATATAAAAGTAAATGTTTCCAATTTAAGCGGGGGAAACCAACAAAAAGTAGTCATTGCCAAATGGCTTTGTTGCAAGTCCAATATTTTTATTATGGATGAACCGACTCGCGGCATTGATGTCGGCGCCAAGGTGGAAGTCTACAAACTTATTAACCAGATTACCAGCGAAGGAGCAGGGGTAATTTTAATATCGTCGGAAATGCCGGAATTGCTTGGTATTTCCGATCGGATTCTGGTAATGAAGAAAGGCAGAGTTGTAGCTGATCTCAATATTAAGGATTGCAATCAAGAAATTATCATGCAAAAAGCGGCCGGAGGGGAATAGAAAAATGCAAAATACGGAATTAAAAGCGAAAAAAAACCAAACAGGCGCTAAAACAAATCTTTGGTCAAGCTTTTTTGAGAAAAGTAGCCCGCTGTTTACTTTGTTGATTTTAATCGGATATATGTCGTTTGCTAGCCCTTCTTTCTTTAGTGTCAGCAATTTTGTCAATATCATCAGACAGTCGACAGTTGTCGGAACTATGGCCATTGGACAAACCCTGATCATTATCCTGGCTGGCATTGACTTGTCGGTAGGCGCAGTGATGGCTTTTTCCGGATGTTTAATTGCGGTGGCCTCAACCCAATGGCATTTTCATCCTTTATTGGCATTATTTTTAGGGATTTTAGCCGGGATAGCGGTCGGCTTAACTAACGGTATAATCATTACCAAAGCCAAGATTCAGGATTTCATCGCCACTTTGGGCAGCTTAACCGCGATTCAGGGGGTTGCCTTGCTAATCAGCGCCGGCTTGCCGATCTCCGGAATACCCGATGGTTTATTGGTAGTAGGCAGTGAAAGATTTTTGGGAATTCCCATATCCGTGTTTATCTTTATCTTAATCACCGTAACTGGTTGGCTGATTTTGAATCATACCACCTTGGGCCGTAATACATTGGCAATCGGCGGCAATCTGGAAGCAGCTAAGGTCTCCGGAATCCAGGTTAATTTCACCAAAATCATTATTTATGGATTTTCCGGTCTTTGTTGCGCTATAGCCAGTTTAGTGATGATCGGGAGGCTGAATTCAGCCAATGCTTTAATGGGAGATGGTTTAGAGCTTCAATCAATTGCAGCGGTAGTATTGGGCGGGACGAGTATATCCGGCGGCGCCGGCAGTATCGGAGGCACGATCATTGGTGTTGTAACCATGGGTGTGTTGAATAACGGTTTGGATTTGTTGAATATCTCCGCTTTCTGGCAAAGAGTGATTCTCGGTTTGGTGATTATCGGTGTGGTTACCTTGGATACCTGGCGTCGCAACCGGATCAAAAACAGTTAACATTTTATTTCCTTTTATTAAAGGGATAAAGTTATAATGTCAAATCAAGCTGGAGGGATTAAGAATGAGATTTAGTCAAAAAGTTGCCGTGATTACCGGAGCCGGTTCGGGCATTGGTCAACAGGCGGCGGTGGCTTTTGCAAATGAAGGAGCCACAGTAATCGTAGTTGATCTCTCAAGGGAGAATGCTGATGAAACCGTTCGGAAAATCCATGCTCTGAACGGCGCCGCCGAATCCAAAGTATTAGATATCAGTAAAGAAGCGGATGTTAAAAGAATGGTCTCCGAAACAGTCGCTAAGCATGGCAGTGTTGATATCTTAGTTAATAATTGTGGTATTTATTTTAAAGGGACTGTGCTTGATACCGCGGTTACCGAATGGGAAAAAATCATGGCGGTGAATCTTACCGGCGCTTTCTTATGTACAAAATATTGTGCGGAACAAATGGTTTCTCAAGGGAAGGGAAATATCATTAATGTTGCTTCCGAAGCAGGTATAGTGGGTATTGCCGGTCAAGTGGCCTATAATGTTTCCAAGGCGGCTTTGATCTCTTTAACCAAAAGTACGGCGGTGGATCTAGCCCGCTATCATATTAGAGTTAATGCAATTAGTCCCGGCACAACCGAAACTGCTTTGGTGAAAGCCTCATTAGCCAAGGAAAAAGATCCGGCGGCCGCCAGAAAAGCTTTGGAAGATTGCCGCCCGGTTAAACGTCTCGGGAAACCGGAGGAGATCGCGGCTGGAATATTATTCCTGGCTTCCGAGGAATCCGGTTATGCCACTGGTTCAAATCTGGTAATGGATGGCGGTTATACCGCATGGTAAAACTGTTAGAAGTTTTTAAGAAGAGGGGTTGATCATGGAAAAGGTTACCGGATTTGGACATTTTGCAATAAACGTAAAGAATTGGGAGAAGACTTTATGGTTTTACGGCAATTTACTTAAACTTCCTTTAAGTGAACCGGTGGATATGGGGGATTTTAATCTAGTATACGCCATAGTGCCCGGTGGCGGAAAAATCGAACTTTTTCAAAACCGCCTGCCGCTTGAGGACCGTTCGCAAAAAGACGAGCACACTTTCGGTTTTCGCCATTTTGCCTTTATAGTCTCGGATCTGACCTCTTTACGCGAAGAACTGGTTGCTTCCGGTATTAAAATCACCTTGGATATAACCAGTCTGCCTAAACTTGGATGTCAGGTTCTGCTCTGTGAAGATCCCAATGGTGTAATCATCGAGTTTGCGAGGCATTTAAATAAATCGTAAGTCAGACTAAGCTAAGCAAACCATTTTCATGAATTCCGAAACTGCCGGTTGAGTATTTAAAGTTTTGTAAAGGATGGGGTAAAAGTGAATAAAATTGGAATTTACTTTGCCTACTGGTCTAAAAACTGGAATGCCGATTTTTTGTATTATATCAAAAAAGTGGCTGATCTTGGTTTTGATATTCTAGAGATTTCCACTGCCTGTTTGGTTGATCTACCCAAGGAAAAACTGAACCAAATTAAAAATTTAGCTGCTGATAAAGGGATTGAACTTACTTATTGTATTGGTTTTTCGAAAGATAAGGATTTGGCCGCTGAGGATTCCCGCATTCGTAAAAATGGAATCGATTATGCCAAAAAAACGCTGGATATCATCCATTATATGAACGGTAAAATATTTGCAGGCATTAACTATTCTTCATGGCCGGGCGCTTTAGAGGAAGGTATGGTAGATAAACGGCCTTTCCTGGAGCGAAGCGTCAATAGTCTTAAGGAAATCATCAAAACCGCCGAGGATTATGATATTCTATATTGTATTGAAGTAGTCAATCGTTTTGAACAATACCTAATCAACACCGCCGCGGAGGGAGTCGCCTTTGTCGAAGAAGTCGGCAGTTCCCATCTTAAATT
>JBLNDC010000060.1:0-5031 GCA_050261255.1 Bacteroidota bacterium | reverse complement strand
ACCGGATTCCGAATAGGCGGTGTAGATCACGGCGTACTTCCCGAGCTCATCCATATAGGTGATGCGGGGATCTTCAATGCCCCACTTTTCGTCAGGGTAATTTGGGTCGGACTCCAGCGTGGGGGCCTTGTCTATCACCCAGTTGCTGACCCCATCCTCGCTTACCACCTTGGTCACATGCGAAAAGCCCCGCCTGTCCTCTACGCGTACAAGCAATACCACCTTGCCCCCATACATCACCGCGGCGGGATTGAATACCGTGTTGGCGGGGTAGGGCCAGTCCTTTGCGGTCAATATCGGGTTATTCGGAGAACGCACAAATAGCTCCTTGAAGCTGTTATCTTCGGCTTTTAATTTTGTTTCAAAATGGCTCATTTCGTCCTCCTTTATGTGCATTTCATTTGCGTCAGCAGCATTTTCATGGATCCCTTCAGGCTGTACCGCCCCAGCGAGGCGGGTATCAGCACGGTATCTCCCGGCTGCAGGTCCACCTGCCCGCCGGAATACCGGATTCCTCCGCTGCCATGCAGGTTCATCAAAATCTCGAAGCTTGCGGTATCCGCCTCCTTTTGAAATTCCCCGGCCGTAGTGAGCTCGAAAACCTGAAATTCCTTAATGCTCGGGCCATACCGCAATGCGCCCGCACCGAAACGCTCCGTTTTACTGTACCCGGCGGGCCTGGGCCGGGGCTTGTCCCACCGTATCGCATCCAGCGCCCTTTCGATGTGAAGCTCCCGCTTTTTGCCGGAACCATCGGTCCTGTCCCAATCGTAAATCCGATAGGTCGTATTGCAATTCTGCTGGATTTCCGCGATCAGCAGCCCGCCCAGGATGGCATGGACCGTACCGCCGGGGATAAAAATAAAATCGCCGGGTTTCACCGCTACTTCATTGAGTACCCGCGAAATCCGGCCTTCCTGCAATACCTTTCTGAATTCATTTTTTGAGATGTCTATCAGCCCATAAATCAATTTCGCGTTCTTTGTGGCATGGATGATATACCACATTTCATCCTTCCCGCATTTGCCCTCTGCGGCGGCGTATGCGTCGTCAGGATGCACCTGCACGGAAAGATTTTCGTTCGCGTCGATGACTTTATGCAACAGGGGAAAAGCATTACCGTATTTTTTATACACTTCCGTTCCTAAGAGCTTGTCACGAAGCTCATTTATCAATTCCAGCAATGTTTTCCCCTGGAATTTTCCGTTTTTAACTACACTCATACCGTCTTCCCGGCAACTTATCTCCCAACTTTCGCCTATTTTTTTGTCTTTTATGCTTCTGTTGAAGTATGTGCGTATGTTGTCTCCGCCCCAAACCTTCTTTTTATATACCGGTTTGAATTTCAGCGGATACAGTGACTTCAGTCCATCATGGTTTGCCACCTCCACTACCTGACTGAGATACAAAAAAGCTCCCCTAATATCGAATGTTTAATCCAACATTAAAAAAGCTTTCCGTGTTAGCACTCAATTCTGATGAGTGCTAACAATTATTATATTATTCATTTGATTTTTATATTTCAAGAGACGAAAAAGGCAAATATTTTTGTTTATCGATAATTATATTGAAGTATTAAAGTTTTTTGCTATATTTTCTCAATATTTCATTGAAACACGGTTTTTTAAAATATGATATAGCCAGTTTAAGAAATAAGAGGGGAAACATTTTCTAGATATCAAAATGGAGTTATCGATGAACCTGGGTCACCGTCAAGAGTTTTCGCGCACATTTTGTATAAGGATAAGAAAACATGACCCGTCTCACTTGGTAAAATGAAGTAACTACTCAAACCAAGAAGAAGGCGTAATCATGTCTTTAACACCTCCTCCGTCGTCTCTCTCAGAGCCATATACTATCTTCTTCATCACAATCCTTGTCATAGGTTATAAAATAGCCGCACCTTTGACGGGAAACAAATCATACATGCCTTGGGAATATTTTTGCAAAAAACTTATCGTCCCGCTGTTACCGTTTCATTACATCCGTAATTAATATAAGCCTTTATTTGTTTCAGTTGTATGCCCGTATATAATGTATGTCTGCACATAAACCATCACATTTTTTGTACTACAATGATTCAACCACCGTACATATTTTTTGTATTTCCGTTTTGGGGTTTCTCCACCAATTTGTACTCCATATCCTGTGAATACGCCACCCCCTTGATTCTAAATACTTTTGCCTATGATAATCACGTTCTCGCGCAGATTTTGAACTGTGATATAATCTCCCATCACATTCTATACCAAGTAAATACCGTCCATCACGTTTTATAGCAAGGTCAATACTATATCCGCCAATACCGACCTGCGTTTCAACTTGATAACCTTGCTCAACAAGTGCGTCATAGACCTGGTTCTCAAAATCACTATCAAAGTATACGTTTGAGCCATCTGTTTCGCTATCCCCAAATGAATATAAAATCTGCTGAGCCATTTCTTTGTCCCCATTACTAATGGCTAAAGCGTATTGCAGATATTTTTTCAGAATTCTTGGGCCATCATTCTTTGCATCTTCTACTTGAAGTTCATCTGGATGAAAGGAAGTCACAATATATACTTTCTCTTTAGCTCTACTGATTGCAACATTCAGACGATTCTCTCCGCCTTTTTGATTAAGCCATCCATAATTACGGACTAGGCGGCCATTTTCGTTTTTAGCATAACCAATTGAAAATATAACGACATCGCGTTCATCGCCTTGTACGCTCTCAATATTTTTAACAAAAAGACCTATATCCTCTTCGTTTTCTTTTCGTCCAATTTCAGCTTTTACGGCTGCATTAAAAGCGGGGTCTTTGTCGCATTCTTCATCGATGAGATCATCAATTAAATCTCTTTGTGTACTATTGAATGTGATTATTCCAATGGTTTCATTATTTTTTCTTGTATTAAAAAATTCTTTTAATATACTGATAACTTTTCTTGCTTCCTGTAAATTTGATCTATTAACCCATAAGGCATTCTCAACATTGAAAACTTCTATTGGCGGTTTGTCTGGTTTTTTTACATTGGGTGCAACGTAGAGCCGTGCTTTATAGAAAGCATAATTCGAAAATGCAATTAATTCTTCATATTTCGATCTATAGTGAAAATTAAGCAGAATATTATTATATTTAAACCTAGCCAAATCCAACAGACTCTCTTCTTCAAGAGCAGCAGATATTTCAACATCTTCATCTAACATGTCTTCATCCAGTTCAATTCTCCCTGCTCCGAGATTTGAAGGTCTAAGTTGCTTATGGTCTCCAGCTATAACAACTTTTTTCGCTCGTATTATAGACGGAATACCTTTTTCTACAAACATCTGTGACGCTTCATCAAAAATAACCAAGTCAAATAATCCAATTTGTAAGGGGATAATTTCTGATACAACCTCTGGAGTAAGAAGCCATATCTTTATCCCCTTAAAGAGTTCAAAATCGAACTTCTTTATAAATTTATTAACACTCCATTTTCGCCTACTCTCTACAACCCGAGCAATTTCCCCCTTCCTTTTTGACATAGTTATGCTACTCATTTGTTCTGAAAGTATTTGCCTTAATCTATTTCGAGTTAGTTTGCGCTTTTGTGCAATTGCATTGCTTAAGGATATAATTATATTTTCGAATGAAGCAAGGTTTTGGAATAATTCCCGATTTGCCACTTCAAATTGCTGAATATGTTCAAAAATAATTTGATTAAATAACTCATCATTACATTTAGACAGATCGCCACCATTTTTATGAAACAAGGATCGGACAGTATTAAAATATATCCTTTCGGTGTCAGTTAAACGAAAATATAAGGGTTTTCGCTCAATGAATGCACTATAATCCATAAGACTATTTTTAACAGACTCGATTCTCTTAAATAGTAATTGTATTGAGTCCTTCACATTTCTCGAAAAATACGCATTACTTACAATACGGATTTCTTTTATCACTTTGCTTTTAGTAAAAATTCTTGTGATCCAGTTCTTTGATTTCCATTCCTCGATTGATTTTGCAATTGCGTTAAGTTTTTCGTCAAATAAAATTATTTCAAATTCGGTAAGGTTTTCTTTGAGGTCTATAAGCCATGGTGTCTTTTCGATGTATGTGCCATATAGGTCAAGGTTTGTTAATAGCTTACTATCTTGAAATAAAGTATGCATTGCTTCCAAGTTGAAATAATTTATTTTGAGCAATGATTCGGGAATAATAGCTTTATTACCTTTATACATTTCTAATATTACTGGGTCAGCAAGATCGATTTTTTTACTCATAAGATAGAGCTTATAGGGCTCTATGCCAAAATCATTCATAGCGTAGAGCTGTTGCGCGATCCGTTCTAAACGTGTCACATTTTCATCAATGCTTCTAGAAATAGGTTGCAAATCAATTGTTGAAAACTGACCGTTCCTAATGTGAAGCATTTGCTCTAATTGTTGATAAAACAACTCTTTATTTCCAACATCGTCTATCATTAATGTGTAGCAGGATAGATCGCCCAAGCGCGAATACACAACATCTAATGCTGTCTTTTTTTCCGATACCATAAGGACTGTCTTGCCTGTGCTGACAAATTCGGAAATGAGGCTTGTAATCGTTTGAGACTTGCCTGTTCCCGGAGGCCCCTGCACTACTCACAGAACAGAAAATTCCAACTTCCATTATATGCGAAGAAACGAATAATTTCAATATGCCTGTAGAAAAATTTACAATTAAAGCGAAAAAACCGCCGGCCAAAGCCTTTAAGCCTCGACCGGCGTTATGCTTTCATATATTAGCCATATATCTCCACGTTCACTTCCGTCCCCGTCTTAAACTCCACTGTCAGCCTGCCGTCATGCACCGTCACCCTGTTGACAATCCTTCTGACCAGCTTGTCGTCAAACTCGAAGAGGATGCTGGACTGGCTATTAAGGAACTCCATCATCTCTGCAATCTTTTGCCGCCTGTTCTGCCGCTCGGCGTTGCTGGCCAATGTTTCCTGCCGCAGCTCCCGCAATCGGTAGATTTCGTTTGCCACACTGTCATAGGCGGCTTTTGTGCTGGCAAGCCGTAAG
>JBLNDC010000059.1:0-3557 GCA_050261255.1 Bacteroidota bacterium | reverse complement strand
GCTGTTTGTATATTGAATAAGGTTGCGATAATAATCCAAAACCCATTTGGCATCCGCCGGGTAAAAACCAAACTTGGCCGGATCGTATGTTTCTAACCGGATTACAATCTTCATGCCTCGTTTTTGCAAAGCATCGAAGAGGTGATCCCTAAGGGCGGGAGTGAGACTCAAGATGTTATAAACATTGACTGTATTAACGAAAATTACATTTTTCATATAGTCCAAATCTTTGTCAATGCTTGCTTTGGATTTGGGGACCTCATATGTAACACCGTTATAATCAGAAGTAAAAGAGGTATAAGGTGAAAATATTTCGTTTTCACACTTGGCCGGCGATCCGCCTGTAACTAAAGTCAATAAAACTACGCTAAGAATAACAACAATAACGGTAAATCTTTTCCGGCTCAACAAGGACATGTTGATAAGCCTCCCTTTTTAAGTAATTTTAAGTAATAATTTGATCACTTGTTTAAAGTGGGTATCAAGCAAATTAATATAGTAAGTCACATTACAAATATCATAAAAAACTGGAGCAGTGAAAGGTAGAAATTCTTTTTGACAAAATTGCCAATGATGTGTATATTTATGTTCATCATTAGGATTTTCAACTCCAACCAAAACACAACTTGATACCTCCTATAGGCTTTATTTTATATGGTTTTTATTTTAGGATTTAAAATTGAAAACAATTTGAAAGCAAATTGAATTCTGTTTGAAAACTTGAAATTAGATTTATTAACGGTTGTAACTTTGGTTAATTAACAACACCATTCTATTTTCAAATAATTTTTGATATATTTTTTTAAGTGCTTTGGTCTACTATGTCTCTACTCGATAAAAAATTGGGGTTAAGCTTTATCTTATGAAGTAACCTAAATCTGACGATTTATTAAATAAGATCTTTGTGATACTCACAAAACATTCAGGATGTGATAACATGCAAAATGAGAAACGTGATGTTTTGTACCCAAATTTTAAAAACTTACTCGATTGGATTTTTAACTTTTTTGAAGTGAAATCAAATGACAAATACAATAACTTCAGTACTTTCGCAGATTATGTCAAAACCTCCCGTTCCAATATCACATATTGGAAAAATGGCCTCAGTTTTCCCGAAGAACAAAAACAGATAAACTTGATCAAAGGGATAAATCATTACCTTGATTTTCGTTGTAAAACTGAGACTCAGTTTATCGAAGGACTGCTGCAGTTTTGTGAAAAAGAGTTAAATATCAGAAGGAGCGAATTAAATCCAACCGGTCAAGTTACTTTATCCAACTTGCTAAGCAAAGTTTTTCAAAAGGTCTATCAATTTGATATTGAACTACAAGCAAATACTAGCGCTAATTGGCAACAAAGCTCAAGAAGACCGATGGATACTCTAGGCGCTCAAGAACCATCTGTATCTCGCCATTCTATTCAAGGTATCAAAAAAAGTCTCGCTATTTCTTTACCTACTGTGCTGCTAATATTCGGAGTAATATTCGCCATCTTTTTTGTATACGAAAGGAACAGCCGGTATGCCGGTATTGTTGAAATCTCCAATCAGGTTAGTACACCAATACTTTGGCCTCTTCATGAACGAACCGGTGAGATTGTCGTTACTAATCAGAATTATGAACTGAACGGACTGTCTCAAGAGACCCAAATGTGGGGTAGCAAAGCGAATTTTGATATTGAGGCCGTTTTTGAAGTCGAAATTAAAACTCCTGATGCAAAATCAGTCGGGGTAGGATTGGAGACCTGGAATACAATTAATGGCCGTGAATGTTCCGTATGCTTCCGTAATGGGCAATTACAGATTATTCATGATGGCCGTCCTGTACTGACAAAGATTATCGATTCTTATGCTCATAAAAGAATAAGGGTTCATTTCCGAAAATCGAAGAAAACTTTTTATGCGGCAATTGAGAAGGGACTCGATAAGGTGATTACGATCAAAAAAGATATTCGGGGAACTGAAGCAATTTCTGTAAAACCTCGAATTTATGCGGTGGGTGGCAAGATTAAACTTTATAGCGGGTATTTAAAATAGTTTTGAATAAAATCATCTTTCGAAAGCAGATGGCAAAGAGTATTCATTTTTTAGCCAAAGTAGATATTGATATAGGAAGTAAGGTTCAAGACCTCCATGCACCTCACTTTATTCAGCCACTAAGGATTAAAGGCAAATGTAGAAATAACGAGGCCATTTCCTCACCCCATCTAAAAAACCCCCCTTTCGGCGGGTTTCAATTATTTGTTACTCCTAAACTTCAAAACCATTATTCTTTATGACATCCCGATACCAATACCCGCTTTTTTTAATAATCCTTCGTTGAGTCGGATAATCCACATAAACGATGCCAAATCGTTTGGTATAGCCTTCGGCCCATTCGAAGTTGTCCATTAGCGACCAAACATAATAACCGGCAATATTGACGCCATCCTGAAGCGCCCGATAAACTGAGTGAATATGATTGTAGAGATAGTCCACCCGGTTATCATCCAACACTTCACCGTTCCGGTTGATCTGATCCTTGAAGGCGCAGCCGTTTTCGGTTACGTAAATTTTGATTCCCGGGTAATCCCGGCCTAACCGCTTTAATAAATCGCAGAAACAATCGGGATTAATCCCCCATCCCATTTCGGTCCGGTATTCCCCGATAAAACCATCGCTTAAGTTCAGCGGCCATTTGAGGTCATCATGTTTGATTTTAGAAGCGAAATAATTATTCAAGCCCATAAAATCAGCAGGTGTACTGATAATCTCAAGATCGTCCTCGGTTATCTCCGGTAACACAACTCGAGTTGAATACCATTCCAACATATCTTGGGGGTATTCTCCCTTAAAGAGGGGATCGCAAAACCAGCGGTTCCAATGACCGTCGTTACGCCAGGCAGCAGCTTGGTCGGTCTCCTTTTCCGAAGCCGGATACATCGGGGCCATATTTTGTGCGAGCCCGATCTCACCCTTCAGTCCCATTTCCCGGTATGCCCGGACTGCTTTTCCATGTCCCAGCAGCAGGTTGTGGGCTACTTGCAAAGCGGTTGAAAAATCGGAGATTCCCGGCGCGTGCCGACCCTCGTTATGCCCTACGAAAGAATAAACCGAAGGTTCGTTAATGGTAATCCAGATGGGCACCAGGTCGCCTAATTCTCGAAAAACATAGCGGGCATAGGCTTCAAAATAACCGGCCACCTCCCGGTTGGCCCATCCCCCAATGTCCTGGAGTTTTTGAGGTAGATCCCAGTGAAACAAGGTTACCGCCGGCTTGATCTTATTCTGGACCAACAGGTTGATTAGTTTCTTATAAAATTCGATCCCCTTCGGATTGGGTTGACCCTTCCCTTCCGGGAAGATCCGCGGCCAGGAAAGGGATGACCGGTAAGTTTGGAGCCCTAAATCCTTCATTAACTGAATATCCTGGGGATACAAATGATAGTGGTCACAGGCCACGTCCCCGTTGGTCCCGTCAATGATTTTACCCGGAACATGACTAAACCGGTCCCAGATAGACTCGCCTTTGCCGTCTTCTTTAGAACCGCCTTCAATCTGATAAGAGGCGGTGGCTGCC
>JBLNDC010000058.1:0-5584 GCA_050261255.1 Bacteroidota bacterium | reverse complement strand
GCTTTCAACCTCAACCCGGAACCACTTGATCCGCGAATCGGAGCGGAGGGCCAGGACCGAATCACGAAGAACATCCTCGACGAACTTGGGGTTTTGATAGGCGGTTTCAGTCACATATTTTTCATCCTCCCGTTTTAATACGGGAAAAACGGGGCAACTGCCTTGCGTCCTCAATAATTCAATCAAATCTTCCAGCCAGATGATTTTACCGGGATAATCCGGTTTAACTAAAGTACGAATAATCGCCCGTTGGTTATGGGCTCCGAAGTCGGATATCTCTTTGCTGCAAGGGCAGAGGGAGAGGACTGGAATTTCGGCGCCCATATGAAAAATGTATTCATTCTTCGGTTGTTTCAAGATGCCTTTAAACTCGCAGCAATAATCGAGATAACCGGTGATCCGGCTGACCGGGGCCGGCAGGGGCAGAAAATATCTGAATTTAAGGTTGATTTCAGCTTCGGCCACCTCCAGGTTGGAGCAGAGCTCCTTTAATAACTGGCGAATCTCGGAAGCGGCCACCGGTTTTTCACTCCAGGACATCAATAGTTCCATGAAGCGGCTGAGATGGGTCCCTTTGAAATGGTGGGGCAGGGTAACCGAGATGGCGACGTTAGATTGGACTTGCTGATAACCGCCTTTTTTGGTCCGGATTTGGAAGGGGAGATGGACGTCTTTCAAACCTACCCGTTGGATCTCGATTCCCCGCTCGTCTTTCATGCTTTGAACGTCGATCATGGTTAGTACCGCCTCTCAAGGGATAATGCTTTATCAGAAATTTTCGGCATAGGATCAAAATATCCTACCGCAGGAAATCTTTTTAACGGAATTTAATTTATTATTCTAGTTTGAAGGAGATATGGGCGTGTTTAACCGCGAAACATGGCCTGGATGCTTTAACCTTGGCAGGACCAATCAAATTAGTACCATAAAAATAACGGGCAACAGCAACAACATCAACCCGGTGGTAAAGAGCCAGCAAGAACTGGCTAAGTCACGGTCGAGGTCGTAAATTGCCGGAGGGATTTGCGAATAAAAGGCCACCGGCATCGAAGTCAGAACTAAAAGTACTTTAAAGGGTAAACCTTGGTCAATCCGGTGCAAGCCCAGGATCCAAGCTATGGTTCCCACTACTACCGGTAAAAATAAGAATTTAATCAGGGAAATGGCGATACATTCCCGTAAATAAAGGCGTAAAGAAGCGAGTTTAAGGTTTAATCCGGTAGCGACCAGAGTGGTAGCCGGGATTAAAAATCCGTTTAGACCCTCAAAAAACGGGGGACGTTCCCATTTTAAAAGATTGAGAGTCAATCCGCTCAGGACAGCGGTGACCGGTATAATAAAAACAGGGTCGAGTAAGTATTTCCGGATCTGCTCCCAATTGATCCGGGGGTTTCCTTGAGCAAAATATTTAGCTACCGGGTAGCCGATGGTGACTAGGTTGACTTCATCAAGGAGCTTGATTAAGGCCACAAAGGCGTAACTCTGTTCCCCCCATAACATGTAACTGATAAAGCCGCCGAAAGAGCCGAAATTACTGAACCCTCCGCAGAGAAACATCGGCCCCTTTTGTTTGGGGCCGTGCTTTAATAAACGGGAGAAAAAGAGGCCTGCTATTCCTCCGCTAACTACCGTAAAAGTACCTAAACCAGGGAGGAGGATCAAACGGTAGTCCTCAATTCGCGCCGCCCAAACCGCCCCTAAGGCAATTAAAGGTATTAGATAAAAAACAGCGATTTTTTGGAGCCATTTCCCCAAGTTATCGGAGAGGAACGAATTGTGACGGTTTAAAACCGGTTTTAAAAAAGCTCCGGTTGTTAAGCCGCCAATGATTAACAAGACTGATAATATAAACTTATCCATGATAACCTTTAAATTTTAAGATAAATTACTTTTGATGTATTGGAACGAGTCTTTCATTATGGCATCGATCTCCGCCAAACTTAATAAATCTTGCACCGGTTTGGCCTCGGCGTTGTCATTTAGAACAATGCTCAACGGGAGATCGACCGTTAATGGAAGCGGATTAGGCAGTCTTTTGATACCGGCGAAAATTCCTTGATAGTCGATGGTTCCTTGGCCGATACTGGTCCACCGCCATCGATTATTTTCTTTGACGGCGTCCTTCAGATGCAAATGGCCAACCTGGTCGGTAATTGATTCGAAATCGGCTGCGGGGTCCACTTTTCCTCGGGAATTGATTAGAACATTGCCGAAATCATAGTTTAAGATCACCCGGTCGGTCCGAAAACGTTGGACCGCTTCAACGGCTGATTTTCCGTAGTCAACAATATCGCCATGGGTTTCCAGTCCGATAATAATGTCGATTTTTTCAGCGTGACGAATCAACTGCTCCATATTTCGCAAGAATTGATCTAGGCCAGAAGGCGCCCCAGCCTTAGTATTAATGATTGAAGCACCAATCTCTTTGGCAAAGTCCATCCGGGGCAAGAATAATTCCACGGCATCCGGCCGATTTAGAAAAAGATGAGCAGAGAAGGCCGTATTCTTTAGACCGTTCTGGTTCATGATCGTTTTTACTTTTAGCGCTTCCTTGGAAGTAAGTTGTTCTTGGGAGATATGTTCCGTCAATCCGTATATTGCCGCGATCTCCACTCTTTTGTATCCTAAGGAGGCGATATGTTCCAAAGCGACATTTAAATCATAGCCGCCGTAAGCTGAAGTATTGGCGGCGAGTAGTTCCAGGTAACGGTCCATCGATAATCAGCCCTCTCTCTATTTTCAAATAGTTTATTTTTGTTGCATTGCTTTGGCCGCTTTAGCAGCGTCCAGGCAACGGTTGTAATTATCCTTGGCGAGATAACCGGGGATAAAGACCGTCGCCAGTTTTAATTCCTGATATCCGGTATTAATCATCTGGTGTTTTTCGCCGGCCGGTACCCACAAAACCATATCGGCGCAAATTGGGGTCTCCTCGTCCTCGTGCTTGCAAATTCCTTCGCCGGTTACAATATAAATCATTTCCGGGCGATCGTGGGTATGATAATCAGTCCGGCCGCAAGGCGGCAGAATGGCATGGCTGAAAGTCAATTCAGCGACATCCTCTTTATCCGGGGCCAGCAATACCTTAATGCGACGTTGATATGGAGCGGGAATTTCGACTCCTTGTTCTTCCCAAGCTTTTACTAATTTCATGGCAATTCTCCTTATTATATAAAATATTGATTAAATCTCATTTGGTCTCTGCTTTGAGATTGATTTTGAAAATAATCAGTACTATCTCCAAAGTTGTATAAAAGAGCATCAACAGAGCGGAGGCCAGTACCGGAAAATACCAGATACTTTCCGGCCAATGCAACATGGGACTGGTTTTGACCGTTCCCAATTCATACAGGGTAAGACTGGAACAAAACATTACCACTTCAAAAAATAATAATAAGATGTTGATTAAAATGAGGTACGGTTTTTTAAATTGCGGGTTTTTCTCCAAATAGTCATCAAAGACTCCCGCCCGGAGATGCCCGTTGTCCCGTACCATTAAGGCGGCGCCGAAAAAGGCCAACCAGGCGAAGAATAAAGTTACGATTTCATCGGGGGGCGCCAGCCAGCTGACTCCCAACTGTCGGCTGAGAATTTGGCCGGCAACTAGAAGCACTAACCCCAAAACTAATAATTCAGTGAAGACAACGAGAAATTGATAAAGTCTTTTTTCAAGTTTGACGATCATCATTTCACCTCCCCTGGATCATTTCATCATCAGATTTGGCAGAAACATGGTAATTGATGGAATGAATGTGATTAATAACAAGACAACGAGTAAGGCGACAATAAATGGCCAAACCTCTTTCACCAAGTCAAAAACGGAGATTTTGCTGACATTGGAGACGCAGTACAGGCAAATCCCGAACGGCGGGGTCAATTGCCCGATCATCAGGTTTAGGACCATTAGTACTCCGAAATGGACCGGATCGATTCCAATCTGGGTTACTACCGGAAGCAGGATTGGTACCGTCAATAACATAATGCCGAGGGTTTCCATAAAACATCCAAGTAATAGAAGAATGCCGTTAATAATCAGGAGCACCATAACGGGATTTCCTGCTAACGTGCCAAAAGCGGCCACTACTTTTTCCGGGACATGCATTAAGGTTAGCGCATAAGCGTAAGCTGACGATACTGCGATCACAAAGAGCACCGAAATGGTACTTTTTACTGTTTCCCAGAGCGCGACTGGCAAGTCCGAAAATTTAAGATCTTTATAGACAAAAAAGCCGAGAATAAAAGCGTAGAGACAGGCAACTACTGCGGCTTCGGTTGGCGTGAATACTCCCGATAAAATTCCTCCCATCAAAATCAGAAGACAACCGCCGCCTGCTAAGCCATCAAGGATACAGGTGAGTAATTCCCGCCCTTTCAAACGGATTTGGATTCTCGGGTAATCCCGGGCGACCGCGATGAAATAAACGGCGACCATCATCCCGATACCCATGAGCACACCGGGAATAAAACCGCCTAAAAAGAGACGGCCCACCGACACGCTGGCCATCGCGCCAAAAACCACCAGCGGAATACTGGGCGGGATAATCGGTCCGATGGTTGCCGAAGCGGCGGTTACGGATGCGCTAAATTTCTTGTCATACCCCGCTGCAGTCATCATTTCGATCTCGATCATTCCGATCCCGCTGGCATCGGCCACCGAGGAGCCGGACATGCCTGCAAATACCATACTATTAACGATATTGGCCTGGGCCAATCCACCCCGGAATTTTCCCACCAGCAAGTTGGAAAAATCTGCGATTCGCCTGCTCATTCCACTGGTGTTCATCAGTTGGGCCGCCAAGATGTAAAAAGGAATCGCCAATAAGACAAAGGAGGTACTCCCAAAATACATCCGCTGGGATAGAATTGAAACGATATCCCAGGCCCCACATAGATAGAAGGCCAGCAGGGCGGAGAGCCCCAAGGAAAAAGCAACCGGAACGCCAATCACCATTAAGAGAACCAATACCCCAAACACGATTGCAATGTCCATCCAACCTCACCTCCGTAATCAAAGTAAGTCATGAATTCTCCGTCAAACACTTCAAATATTACAATAATTTAAAAGGATTTAAAGGGGAGCGCTTTTAAGCCCTCCCCAGATTCAGAGGTTATTTACCGCGAGCCGCTTCTACATATTTAAGAAACTGAGCGGTGAAATCTTTGCCGGCGAATTCGGCAATCGGAGTAATGGCCGGTTTGGTCTTTTCACGGAATGGAGCGAGGTTCGGATAAGTGACGACCATTCCTTTGGCCTTCATTTCGTTAATCAATTTTTGTTCGGAGTCGACAGTCAGTTTCCGGACCAATGGAGCTGCGTCTTTGGCCGCTTCCTTTAAGATTTTTTGGATGTTGGACGGCATTTTGTCCCAGACCTTCTTGCTCATGACCAACATTTCACTGTTATAAGAATGATTGGTAATCGCTAGATATTTCTGAACTTCATAAAATTTTTGGTCATAAATGGTAGAGATGGGGTTACATTGTCCGTCGACTACCCCTTGAGCCAGCGCCATGTATAATTCGGGGAAAGCAACTACTGTGCAGTTAGAACCTAAGGCTTTAAAGGTCTCTTGGAGTTGCATTT
>JBLNDC010000057.1:0-5464 GCA_050261255.1 Bacteroidota bacterium | reverse complement strand
GGAATGGCTTGGCCGTACTGGAATAATCAATGTAATTTCGCAGTCGCTCGAATCAAGGGCGGTCCTTTAGCACCGGAATTAAGGGGCTACGTGTATTTCTGGGATGTTCCGGGAGGAACTCAGGTAATGGCGACAGTCTCCGGGCTGCCACCCTATCAACCCGCCCGGGATAATCAAGCTCCAATCGGTCCCCATGGGTTTCATCTTCACCAATTTGGCGATTGCACAGTCGGTGACCCCCAAAATCCCTTTCAGGCAGCCGGTGAACATTGGAACCCCGATGGCCAGCCCCACGGGAATCACGCCGGAGACTTCCCAGTGCTCTTCTCCAATCGGGGCTGCGCCGAGATGAGTTTTTTCACAAATCGGTTCCAAGTGAGGGATATCATCGGCAAATCAGTCGTTATTCATCAAAATCCCGACGACTACCGGTCCCAACCCGCCGGTAACGCCGGTAAACGGCTAGGTTGCGGAGTGATCAATCTCTATACCGGCGGTTAAGTTAGAGTAAACCCGGCCTGCCTTAGCGCCGGGTTTGTTAAATTGTTTTATACTTCCAAACCGCCTGAATACAGTTAGACAACTTTTTATGATATCATTTACCTTTTGAGAGTTACATCCAGTGGTAGATCTCCTTGTTTTTTCGCCAATCCCCGCACCCACTCTCGGTTCTCCCAAAGGGCGCAACCACCCTTGGTTTCCTTAAGTAAGTCGTGATTTTGCCGTATCTCCTTCAAAAGCGGGGAACTCAAAGCTTCTTTCAGCGTATGGTTTTTCAGATTGGTATCGGAATAAGGCGCAAAGGGGCAAGGCTCCAAACTTCCATCTGAACCAATATGGACAAAACCCCGTCCGCTTGAGAGACAACCACCGAAACTTTCTTCATCGCCAGGGAAAGCAATAAACAACCCAGGATATTCCTTCCGGTATTTTCGCATCAGATCCAAAATAACCGCCCTTTGTTCCTCCGAAGGTGTCAAATTTTCAGTACCCGGTTTTACAGGGACATATTCAACGAATAAAAACAACTTAACTCCCGCTTCAATCAAATCGCCAATATAATCCTCGCTTGTAATAACCCCAAAATTCTCCCGGGTCATAGTTACCGAAACACCAAAAAACAACTTCTCTTGTCGCAGCTTTTCAATGACCTTTTTGAGCTTTTGAAATACTCCCCTGCCCCTTCGGTCGTCCGTTTCCTGTTCGTATCCTTCGAGACTAATAATTGGAACAATATTTTGTCCTCTCTTTATTTTCCCGACCATTTCAGCGGTTAATAATAAGCCATTGGTAAAGAGCGGAAAAATTATTTTCGGATTGTCCAGTGCGACTTCCAATAGATCCGAACGGCTCAAAGGTTCGCCCCCGGCAATCAAAATAATCGAGACTCCAAGTTCACCGGCTTCCTTAAAGACCTGTCTCAATTCTACATCCGTCATTTCAGCATTTGTCCCCCGGTGAAGCTCACCGGCATAGCACCCCTTGCACTTTAAATTACATTGACTGGTTACACTAATAATCATCAACGGCGGTACCTGGATTCCTTTCCTGCCCCAAGCGGTTCGCCGGCGGGCGGCAAAAAGCTGCCGGATCATCGTTGTTAGAAAGAATACTGCTGTTTGAGGATGTTTCACCGAAATTTTAAAAGCATCCCAAAACATATTGCTGATTGATTTATCGAGTAAACCATGATATTCGGAGTCTGTGTTCAACTGATCACCTTTTTCGATTCTTTTTTGAATATCGCTTGTTTAACCAAGATATGACAGTAACTTTATTCTATGCTCGAAGTTTAAAACCTTTCCAGCCGGGAAAAATAAACTATCGTTCATCTATTCAGGAGCATCAATGGAGTTAATTGAAAAAAACGAATTTAACACTCTTTCCTCCCTCGCATTACCGGATTTTAATCCGGTTTTTGAGTTAAACGGCGATTTTTCCCATTTTCTCTTGGAGATGCGCCGGAAACATTGGGATTCATGGGAAGCGTTTCTTTTGCATTTTCGCGGCGAAGAACTGACTTTAAACCGGGGTTTCGAAGAATTGTTGGTCCTCAGTCATATGCAGGAATACTGGCGGCAGCATGGGGTGGTTCCTTATGCTCACCAAATCGAAACGGTCCGCCGGGTCATCTCTCAAATGCGGGGGCGGGCGATACTCGCCGATGAAGTCGGTCTTGGTAAAACCATCGAGGCCTCAATGATCCTTAAAGAATACATGTTGAGGGGCTTGGTAAAAAAATTTTTAATCTTGACCCCCGCCGCACTCTGCCGGCAATGGGAGGCCGAGCTCCGCGAGAAGTTCGAGATCCCCACCCTCATCGCCAAACAGGAATATCATTGGTCCCATTACGATCAACTGATTGCCTCGATCGATACGGCCAAGAAGGAAATCCACCGGGGAGAGATCTTAAAACTCTATTTCGATATGGTGATCATCGACGAAGCCCATAAACTCAAGAGCACCACCACTCAAAACTGGCAATTCGTCAATAGTATTCAAAAAAAATACTTTTTATTATTGACTGCCACCCCGCTCCAGAATGACCTTAAAGAACTGTTTAACCTGATTACTCTGCTCCGGCCGGGGCAACTGGGTAACTATCGCAGTTTTAAAAAAAAGTACACCAAAGACAAGCGAACGCCCCAACATCCCCAGGAACTAAAGAGTCTCCTCGGCGAAGTGATGATCCGAAACAAACACGGCACCAATATGGGCTTTACCAAACGGCACGTTCAGAATATCCCAATCGTCCTCTCCGAACTGGAACAGCAGTTGTATGATAGCGTAACCGCTTTTATCCGTAAAAACATCAGCAAAGCATCGGGCGGAATGGTTTCCCTCCCCCTCCTCACCTTGCAGCGGGAGATTTGTTCCAGTACCTTTGCGGCGGCGCTGACCCTTTTTAAACTGGCCCAAAGTATGGAAATCAGCGCCGATTCACAGGAAGAAGCGGTCGCTCTTTTTCAAATGGTACAGCAGCTCAAAGATAACTCTAAAATGAGAATCGTCGAAGAATTGATCCGAAAAACCCAGGAAAAGGTGATTATCTTCACCGAATTTCTGGCAACCCAAAGCTATATCAGGACCCGCTTGGAACAGGCCGGGATTCTTACCCTGCCCTTTGACGGCAGCCTTTCCGCCAGCAAAAAGGAGTTCACCAAATGGCAGTTTAAAGAGTTCCCCAAATTCCGGGTCCTGGTCTGTACCGAGTCGGGCGGTGAAGGAATCAATCTTCAATATTGCAACACCATGATCAACTATGATCTTCCCTGGAACCCGATGCGTCTGGAACAGAGGATCGGCCGGATCCACCGGCTGGGCCAGACTCGCGATGTTTATATTTATAATCTTTCGACCAAGGGAACTGTCGAGGAACACCTATTAAACTTACTCGATCAGAAAGTACGCATGTTTGAGATGGTTATCGGCGAAAGCGAAAAGGTCATTAGTAGGCTGTGCCGTGGTAAAAGCCTTGAGGCCCGGATTTTGGAGCTGGTAGTCGGGGCCAATTCCAACGAAGAACTGAGCCGCGGTTTTACGCAGTTAGGGGAGGAAATCGATAATATCCTAAGCGAGGAGGAACATTTGGAATGGTCGGAAATACTTTAGCCCCCGAATCGCAGCGCATTACCGAAAACCAAAGGGTCTTCCAGTACCTGGTGGACGCTTTAAAAGTGGCTGGTTCGCCCTATAATATCATCAATAACGAATTAATCATGGCCCAATGCCAGGTGGACATCCCCAGAACTTTTTTCCGTCCGGCCCGGACGGAAACACTCAACCTTCAAATGGTCTGTGCTCCGGAATTGCTGGAGAAGTATCCCGGTTCGGAGCTGGTAACCCGGGGAAGTTTCCGCCTCCAGTGGCTGGTTGACGGAATTCGGAAGCGAGGACTGATCGCCAGGGTAACTTTTCCCTATGATTTGGACCACAGGAAAGTGGAACGGGAAATTTTAGCGCTCCTGCAAGAAAAAAACCGGTTCTACTTTAAGCAACCGATTCTGGTTTACCATCCTCACCTGCTGGTTAATTTCAAAACCAGTTTTGAGACCGATGAACGGTTTGATGAGTTATCCTCGTTAAGCATCGACTTGGTAACAGGCGAAATCTCCACCAATATTATTCAAGAGTTAAAGGCCAAAAAATTATTAACCCAACCGCCTAAAAAAAATTTGGAAAAGCGGCAGATTTCTTATCGCGACGCTTATGAGGCTTTACTTAATCATTTAAAATGGCAACTGCAGAACCATGACTCCACTTGGGTTAAGGCCGCTCAAGCCCGTTGGGAAGAAGAAGTGACTTACTTGGAAAGCTATTACCAAGGCAATCTCGATGAGAATCTCGATCAACAAAGCTTTTACCGGCGTATGGCTGAAGTTTATCGGAAGTATCGCCCCATTATTCGGATCCAACTCACCAATGCCGCCATCCTTTATCTGCCTTTAGTCCGCTACACCCTGGAACCTTATCCAGGCGACCCGGAACTGCCAGCTTTGATCTATGATCCAGTACGGCATCGGCTAAAACACTGATCACTGATATCACTGAATATACTGAGAACACTGATTACTCTGTTGAGGACTCCAATATCACAATGCACACCACTGAGAACACCCGATAACACTTAGGACTCTGAGCGATTGAGGACTCTGATATCTCAAAGCATATCACCGAGATCACCGGAAACACCGATAACTTCATGAAACACACAGAGAACACTGATCGCTCTGGGCCGCCACAATCTGTTTTATCTGCGTTGTCTGCGTTATCTGTGTTATCTGCGTTATCTGTGATCCAAGTCTCCAAAATGATATAACAAAGCCGAAGCTACCACCAATCCTGCGGTTTCGGTCCGTAGAATCCTAGGGCCTAATGTCACCGAAATTGCGCCCTTATTCTTCGCTTCCTCGACTTCTTTTAATGAAAACCCGCCTTCCGGGCCGATCAACACCTTGACCGATTCGGGTATCTCTGGTTGGCGCTCTAAAACTTCTTTCAACGATTGCCCGGCCTCGCCCTCCCACGGGATTAAAACCAATCCCGTGCCGGAATAACAGGCGAGCATCTCATCCCAACGGCGGATCGGTTCTAGGACGGGTATAATTTGCCTTCGGGATTGTTCCGCCGCTTCCCGAATAATCTTGTTCCAACGCTCCAGTTTCCGGCCTTGAGCGGCCTGGTCCAACTTAATGTTGCTGCGTTCGGTAAAGACCGGCTGAAACCGACTGACACCCAGTTCCGTGTTTTTTTGGAGAATCCACTCAAATTTATCGGCCTTCGGAAGGCTCTGGACCAGGGTGATCTTGACCCGGGGTTCGGTTTGGCGTTCCACTTGTCTAAGGATTTCCCCGTTTACTTGGTCGGCGGTCGCCTCCGTAATCCTAACCATATATTCTTCACCTTTGCCGTTTAAAACGGTAATCTCATCCCCCGGGCCTTGGCGGAGGACATTCAGAAGGTG
>JBLNDC010000056.1:0-2819 GCA_050261255.1 Bacteroidota bacterium | reverse complement strand
AGGGAAACTTGATGAAACTACCGGACTTGGGTGTTACTTACCGGCTCGAGACTACCGGAAAGCCGACTCAATTCGGCAGCCTGGATGAGCTGATCGCTTTATGCAATGAATTGCCCACCTGCCGGCTCTGCGTCGATTTTGCCCATATCCATGCCCGAGGCGGCGGGGTTCTCAAAAACTATGACGATTTTGCCGCCATCTTGTCAAAGATCCGGGAGCGTCTGGGTGAAGCGGCCCTATACGATATGCACATCCATCTCTCCGGCATCAATTATGGGGCAAAGGGCGAGAAGAATCATTTGAGTTTTAAGGAGAGCGACTTCAACTATACCGACTGTCTTAAAGCTTTGAAGGATTTTCAAGTCAGAGGCTGTATAATTTGCGAGAGCCCGATCCTGGAGCAAGACGCCGCGCTTTTGAAGGAGACTTATAACCGGCTTTGAATTTAAAACTGTTTCATAACAAAACAACCCCGGTTTGATCCAGGGCTTTTATATATGATGCAATTTCTGTGTCATTCATAAATATTGAATTTCGTTGAATCGAAAAGCTGTTGCCTTGATCAGACCGCCTCGAGCAACTGAAACATCTTTTCGGATTCTTCGTGTTGCAGCGTCTCTTCGATATAGGTCTGAGTATACTCCTCATCCGCTAGGTTGAGACGGATTGGCTGCTCCAACTTTTGCTGGGCCCGATCCAGCATGATCCGGATCTCCGGCCGGAACGGATAGCCGTGATTAATCCCGATCACCTTAGCTATCTCTCCGGTGTTCAACCGGACTAAGCTGCCGATAGGGTAGATCGCCATACTGGTCACTAATGCCTTTAGCACTTTGATATCAAAGAGACTCGATTCCCCCAGCAAGTTTTTTAACGCTTCATATGGGGTCATCCTTGGCCGGTATTTGCGGGGTGAAATACAGGCATCGTACACATCGGCTACTGCGATAATACGTCCAAAAAGAGAAATTTCCTCTCCTTTCAGTCCCCGGGGATAACCGCTGCCATCAAAACGTTCATGATGCTGGCGGATTCCCTCTAGTACCTCCGCGTCCAAATCTTCCGCTCCTGATACAAGCTCAAATCCATAATCGGGATGGCGCTTGATCTCAATCCAGTCCGCGGCAGTCAGTTTTCGATCTTGATCATAAAGCGATTGGTCGATCCGTATCATTCCGAAATCATGCAGCAAAGCCGCTAAACCTAATTTTTTATTAGCTTCAGGTTCCAAATGCATCTCCCGGCCGATGATCATTGCCACAATACTGACATTGACGGAATGGGAATATATGTAATGATCGTGGATTTTCATATGGCTCAGGTTAAGCAGTACATTGGTGTTCAAATCGACTTGGTTTTCGAGGTCTTCCACAATGCCTTTGTATATCAGCGGGTCGCCCTCTTTCAACTCCGGGAACGACATCAGGTTCTCGGTTAGATCTACTACCCGGTTGTGAGCAGCGGAAATCTGCGGCATAATCGCCGCTTCTTGCTCATCCTTGAGCGATGGTGAGGGTTCTTCAACCGCAACCTCTTCAAACCCCCAATAATCCAGCTTGTTGATGAGTTCGGCGGTTAATACCACACCCTCATTTAAGATTAACAACCCTTGGTCATCAAAAAGATCCTTAGCAATCACCATTCCTGGAACGAGTATCGAAACCTTCACTGATTTCATATTCATCCCCCACAACTCAAGGCTCGTTTGATCATACGAATCCGTCCCTGGCGTATTCTTTAACCTTGATTAGGCAAGTCGTGGGCGCGTATGCGCTCGGTACATGCCATTATAATTTTTCTAAAAAAGCGCCCAAATTGGTTCAACTGGAGTGCGTGATATTAACTAAATCCGGCAACTTGCATGCGGGAACGCGTCTCAGTTGAAATTTCCTTACGCGTGCATCGTGCCGCAAGTTACTTGCCGGATTCAGGTTTTAAACTCTCCGGTAACGCCGGAGCAAGCAGCCATTCCTTATAGCGACAATTATTGATCCGCTTCTCGTAAGGCGACATTGATGGTGATCTCTCCCAAATCGGTAATCACCGGTATCACCAAAATCTGCAGGTCTTTAAAGGAGACCATCACGTCTTTCCCCATAAACAAGGTCGGTGGGGTAATGTTGCAACAGAAACCGTTATTCCCAAGTTCCGTAGCAGCATTGCCTGTAATGATATTCCCCAGTTCACTGATGGCGCTCTTACTGATCTCGTCAAAATCATCTACCGGCATTCCCATCAACATCACCGAAGCGATCTTTTGCGCCGTCTCCTTGGACATACTGTAAATAACCTGTCCCAGGATATCGCCGGTCACACCGATAACCGTGTTCACTTCGCCGCCTTCTATCGGGGAGGACATCAAACTCAATTTCCCCTTGGCCACCTTGGTCTTGCCGACTTTCTCCAAAACGATGAATGCCGCGGACACAAACGGATTGATGAACTCAACTTTCATCTTCATTCCTCCTGGTTGCAACGTATAAACCTATAAAAAACATTACTTTTTTATTAATTTCGGCACGATTTTGATTTTTCCTCCCGCAGAATCGGGCTAGGTTCTCTTTTTGACGCGTAAAACCCGCAAGAAATTGACCAACCATTTAACTGAACTCTTAATAAATATCGGAATAAATCGTATTTACTTTAACTCAATGGGCCAAATACCTTGCGATTTTTAAAAAAAACCGTCCCTTAATGGGACGGTTCTTCGGTACAATTTCAGGTTTCTCCAGTGACCGGACCGGATCAGGTTACCGCTGTCGACGCGGGGGTACCGGCAAGAAAAGTCATTCTGCCATCCACAGCGGAAATGGTAACGT
>JBLNDC010000055.1:0-5908 GCA_050261255.1 Bacteroidota bacterium | reverse complement strand
CCGAGTTTTATGACCGGGATATCCGCGATGCAACAATCTCTGGGAGGAACCGTTAAACGTTCCCAATATATTTCAGGATTGAGAGTAACTGGTTTGATGAACATTATCGCTGGTATTTACGGGATTTTTGGCTTTTATTCCACTGTGTCCAGCGCCAGTCTGGTTAACTTGACCGGCGTAAAAAAAAGGGCGCCCTTTTTGCTGTTTGCATTAATGCTATTGGTTTTGGGGTGTTTTGTTCCGGCAGTTAAATTGCTTACGATGATCCCGGTTCCGGTCCGGAATGCAGTTATGTTGATTTCATTCACTCAAATGTTGGGCTTTGGTTTAAAAGACTTGCTCCGGACCAGTCTGGATCGGCGGCAAGTATTAGTTATCGGAATTCCGATTTTAATCAGCGTTGGAATCAGCAACCTTCCGGCGCAAGCCCTAAATGACATTCCGGAATACGCCCGTCTGGTTCTGGGAAACGGCTTTTTAATGGGAACGTTGCTCTGTATTTTATTAGAACACGTTATCATATCGAAAACGGGTCGGAGTGATACCGAAGGTCAAATTCAGGATTCGCTTTAAGAATTCTCATTTGGAGGGGAGCAAATGACAACAGTGGGAGAAATGCAACGGACCGCTCAGCAGCTTCGGGTGGAGGTTATTAAAATGATTTACCAGGCCAGAAGCGGTCATAGCGGTGGAAGTTTATCATGCGCGGAGATTTTGACCGTGCTCTACGAGAGATTTTTACGAATCCGTCCGACAGAACCAAACTGGCCGGACCGGGATCGTTTCATATTAAGCAAAGGACATGCTGCGCCGGCCCTTTATGTTACCTTGTCCCGCAAGGGATACTTTGAACCGGCCTTGTTGGGGACCTTACGCCAGCTCAACAGCTGTTTACAAGGGCACCCATGTATGTTTAAGCTACCGGGGGTGGAGATGTCTACCGGATCCCTGGGGATGGGGATTTCGGTCGGTATCGGAATGGCGTTGTCCGCCAGGACGGCTGGTAAAGACTATCGGACCTTTGTGCTTTGCGGTGACGGTGAGCTGCAGGAAGGCCAAAACTGGGAAGCATTGATGGCCGCCGCTAAATGGAACTTGGCTAATTTAACGGTGATTATCGACCGGAACCATGTTCAATTGGACGGCAAAGAGGCCGATATTATGCCCTTAGGTGATTTGACCGCTAAGATAAAGGCATTTGGAATGAATACTCTTACCTGTGACGGCCATAATGTTGAATCACTAATTACCGCCTTTGAGTCGGCGCTGGGTTCAGGAGAACCTTCGGTAATCATTGCCGAAACCGTTAAGGGGAAAGGGGTTTCCTTTATGGAAAATCAATCCGCCTGGCATGGAAAACAGATTAGCGATGCCGATTATGACCTGGCTATCCGGGAGTTGGAGGAGGGACTAGGATGACTACTGCAAAAGCGATGCGGCAAGTGTTCGGAGAGACCCTCCGTGAACTTGGTGAAGCTTATCCGGAATTGGTAGTGTTGGACGCTGATGTTTCCAGCAGCACTCAAACCAAGTTGTTTGGAGAGAAATACCCTGACCGGTTCTTTAATTTCGGTATTGCCGAAGCGAATATGGTGGCTGCCGCTGCTGGGATGGCAACCTGTGGCCTGATTCCGGTCGCTTCTACCTTTGCTTTTTTGTTGACTTTACGGGCGGGCGATCCGGTCCGGAGTTTGATAGCCTATAATAAACTCAATGTTAAACTGGCCGGGGGTTATGCCGGGCTATCCGATTTCGCCGATGGCGCCAGTCACCAAGCAATTTTTGATCTGGCCATTATGAGGGCTATGCCGGGCATGACCGTTTTAGTACCTTCAGATATTGAAACCACCAAAGGGGCAGTCCGAGCAATGCTTCAACATAACGGCCCCGTTTACTTGCGCTTGTCACGCGACCTGGTTTCCTCATATCATCAAGGTGACGAAGAGTTTACCATTGGCCGGGCGAAAGTGATTCGTCAAGGAGAAGACGTTACCTTAGTGGTGAGCGGTCCTTTATTGGCCGAAGCGCTAAAATCGGCCGACCAATTGGCGGAAATCGGAGTTAAAGCCGAGATTGTCGAATTCTCAAGCCTGAAACCTTTTGATGCGGTAACTTTAGTCGCGTCTGCCCAAAAAACCAAAGCGGTGGTAACCTTGGAAGAGCATACTATTATGGGTGGCCTGGGCGGAGCAGTCGCGGAAACGTTAGGGGAGCATAGCCCGGTAAAACTAAAACGGATCGGGATAAATGACACTTTCGGCGAGAGCGGCCCTTATCAAGAGTTACTGGATAAATTTGAATTGACTGCCCCCTGGATTGTCAAAGCCTGCCAGGAATTGCTTAAATCCAGGTAAATAGAGAAAGGATGTGAACTGAGATGGAGATTAAGAATCAAGCCATTCAAGTACTGAAAAATTTCAAAGGCGACAATTATACTTTTGGCCTTAATTGTTTGGAAGCGGTTGGTAAGTATGCCGCTGAATACGGAAAGACCGCTTTGGTCATAGCCAATCGGGGTGAATGGCTAAAACCGATAGTGGAACGGGTACTCAAATCCATTGCTGAACATGGCGTAACTTTGGCGGGAACGGGGATTGTGCCGGACGCCGGTCCAAACGCGCCCCGGGAAGACGTCTACCGGATTGAAAGCTATATTTTGCATTTTCAGCCGGATAGCATCATCGTCATCGGTGGCGGCAGTTCGATCGATGCTGCTAAGGCGGCTAACGTCCTTGCTTCCTTGGGAAAACACAGTCCGGAAATTGATGACTATTTTGGAGTAGGTTTGGTCAGTAAAGCTTTGCAAAGTAGCGGTGTAAAACTCCGGCCGTTAATCGCGGTTCAAACTGCCGCCAGTTCCGGGGCGCATCTTACCAAGTATTCCAATATCACCGACCCGGTTGCCGGACAGAAGAAACTAATCGTCGACGAAGCGGTTATTCCAGCCAAAGCTGTCTTTGATTATGAGGTCACCAAAACAGCTCCGGTAGGATTGATGATTGATGGAGCTCTCGACGGTATCGCCCATTGTCTCGAGGTGTTTTATGGCGCCGTTCCTGAAAAATTCGATCAGATCTGGGAAATCGCCGTGCTCGGTATCGAACTGGTAGTCCAAAATGCCAAGCGAATGATTGACAATCCTCAGGATTTGTCAGCCCGCGAAGCTCTCGGCTTAGCGACGGATCTCGGCGGTTATGCCATTATGGTAGGCGGGACCAACGGGGCTCATTTAACCAGTTTTTCATTGGTCGATCTCACCAGCCACGGACGGGCCTGTGGGATTATGAATCCGTACTATACTGTCTTCTTTGCTCCAGTTGTCCAAAAGCAACTGCGGATCGTAGGCGATATCTTTAAACGGGCTGGATTCATCAGCGCCGATTTGGAAAAACTGACCGGGCGCGAATTAGGGATTGCTGTTGCCGTAGGAATGGTCGCTTTCAGCAAGAGCATCAATTCTCCTACAAAGCTTAGCGAGCTCCCGGGGTTTGGCGAGGAGCATATTCGGCGTGCGCTAACGGCGGCTAAAGATCCGCAGTTGGAGATGAAGCTGAAGAATATGCCGGTCGCCTTGAACGCTTCTTTAGTAGACGAGTATATGGGGCCAATCTTGGAGGCGGCAAAAACCGGAGATTTTACTCTAATCAAAAATATGTAGACCATCTATTAAATTAAATTAGCTATACTAGACTTTTCCACTTGACGGAAAGGAGGGGGCAATGAAAATTACTGGTTTAAAGCTGGGCGGGAAGACTCTCCAACTCCATTTGCCGGATCAGACGGATATCTTCGCTATGACCGCGCCCAAAGTATTAACCAATCCGGCCGCTGCGATTAGGGAAGCTTTAGACAATTCAATCAACAGTTCCGGACTGGATCATTTGATCCGGAACAAATTAGCGGAAAAGCCGGATTTCCGGACAGTGATTGTTGTTTCCGACAACACCAGGCCGACGCCTTATCGCGGCGCAGCAAGCATCCTCTGGCCGGTGGTGGAGAGATTGCTGCAACAAGGGATCTCCAAAGACCGGATTTTGGTATTAGTGGCCACCGGCACTCATCGGGCCATGACTGATGCTGAGTTACAAATCATGTTGGATCCCAAGATCTTTGAAATCGGGATTGAGGTTCAAAACCACGATTGCCGGGATGAAACTAATCTGGTATATCTGGGTGAAACAAAACGGGGTAGCCGCGTGTTGATTAACCGGCATTATATCGAAGCGGACTTGAAGATTCTCACCGGTTTAGTGGAGAGTCATTTTATGGCCGGAGCTTCCGGAGGCCGGAAGTCGGTTTGCCCCGGGTTAATCGGGGAAGAGAGCACTTACGTTTTTCACGGCGCGCCGATGTTGGCGTCGCCCTTGGCCTGTGATTTATCTTTGGAAGGAAATCCTTGTCATGATGAAGCCCTCGAAGTTGCCAAGAGAGCCGGAGTGGATTATATCATCAATGTGACCTTGGATCATCATTTTCAGATCACCGGAGTCTTCGCCGGAGAATTGGAAGCCGCTCATTCGAAAGCCGTAGAACGAGTGAAAGAGTATGTGACAATTCCGGTGCAGCGGGAATATGACATTGTCATTACCCATGCGGGATTTGTGGGAATCAATCACTATCAGGCCGCTAAAGCGGCGGTCGCCGCCATACCCGTTTTAAAAAAAGGGGGATGGTTGATTGAAATAGCTGATAATAGCGACGCCAATCCGGTGGGTAGTCCTAATTACCAGACTGTCTTACAATTGCTTAAATTAATTGGAAGTGATAATTTCAGCCGCTTGATAAAATCGCCGGATTGGACCTTCATTCCCGAGCAATGGCAAGTACAGATGTGGGCGAAAGTTTTTATGAAGATACCGATGGAGCATTTTATCTATTATAGTCCACAACTTACGGAGAGGGATTTTGGGACGGTTCCCGGCATGGATGGTAACGTATTTTTACCTCCTGAACAAAGATATCGGGGAACCCTTGATTCGATTGCGACGGTTGTTGAAGGGGCCATCGAAGCAATCATCAGAAAATCGGGTAATAGTAAACCATCGATTGCTTTTTTAACTGACGGGCCGTATGGGATACCGGCGCGCTAATCCTGAAGCATTCTCCTGACTTTCGGAAGGTTGTTCCGAAGGGCTAGAGGCCGCGGTGAAAACCGCGGCTTTTTTGATGCCGTGCAAATGTTTTACAATTTTGGTATTTTTGCAAAAAAATAAGAAATGTGATATATTTTTGATAGAGCATTAACCTGGAAAAACTGTATTAATATAAGGGTTTCAGACTAGTACGATTAGCTGGGGAGTAATCATGAAAAGAGATCGGATAATTCCAGTTCTAATTATTCTTATTTTTCTAATTTTGACAGGATTAATTATTTTTATAATTAAAATCCCCAGCTTATTATGGAATGAAACGATTACAACGTCACATCCGCATAATTTACGAAATTACGGCTATCATTTTGCCATGATTGTCCATAACACCGAAGAAACTTATTGGCAACAAGTATATTCGGGCGCATCCGATCTTGCCCAGCGGGAAAATGTAGCCTTGGAATATTACAGTTCGCGTTTTTTAAACCTGAAAGAATTGGAACGTTTTTTGGAAATGGCTGTTTTATCCAGCGTTGACGGTTTGTTAATTTCAATTCCGGATAAACCGGAATTTCGAAACTTGATCAACGAAGCAGACGCCAAAGGAATACCGGTAGTTACTTTCTCCGGCAGCCTCCCAGGTAATGACCGGCTTTCGGAGATCGGAATTTCAATGTATGTTTTGGGTTATAAAAGCGGAGAGGCTTTACATAAGGCCGTTCGCGCCAGAGTAAAAGCGGCGGTTTTGATTAATTCCAATTTTTCAGTCGTTAGTTATAATGATTACCTCAAAGGTTTTCGGGCGGCCATTCAAGATT
>JBLNDC010000054.1:0-8100 GCA_050261255.1 Bacteroidota bacterium | reverse complement strand
AATTATCGTTCGTACAAGATTGATCAACGTAAATGATTAATCTTATCTGCATATAGGCTAGCCCGGAGGCCTACCGTTAAAGGGGATAGGATATCGAATTAAAAATATGACGTATTAATCCTAGGCATTAAAATAATTGATTGCGTCAATTTCTAGCTCCGTATCCGAAAAAGTGAGCCTGGATTAGGCTAATTAGGGTGGTACCGCGGAATCGGCCCACGTTTCGTCCCGAAGTTTATGGGAAAACGTGGGCTTAATTTTTTTTTAGGAGGTACTACTAATGGTCATCGTAACTAACCGGGAAATTACCAAAGAACAATGGGAAAATTTATGTCGAAAGCTGGAGGAGTGGGGTTTTCAGACCCATATCATTCAGGGAGTCGAAAAGAAGGTTATCGGGGCGGTAGGCGATAAGCGCCGGGTCGATTTTCGTTTTCTGGAAAACATCCCCGGAGTGGAAAAAGTAATCCCGATTTTAAGCCCTTACAAGCTGGTGGCGCGGGACGCCAAACCTGAAGGGACCATGGTTCAGACAGGAGACTTAAAAATCGGCGCCGGGTTCTTCGGGGTAATTGCCGGTCCATGCGCGGTGGAAAGCAGGGAACAACTTTTAGATGTGGCTGTAGGGTTAAAACAGGCTGGGTCCGGAGGTTTGCGCGGCGGGGCTTTTAAACCAAGGACATCGCCTTATAGTTTCCAAGGGCTGGAGGAGGAAGGGCTCAAATTGCTGGCCGAAGCCCGCCAAAAAACCGGCTTGCCGGTTATTACCGAATTGATGAACTTGACCGAATTGGACCTGGTCAAAGAGTATACCGATATCATCCAAATCGGGGCCAGAAACATGCAGAACTTCGGGTTGCTCCGGGCGGTAGGCCGCCAGTCGAAACCGGTCTTGCTGAAACGCGGTTTGGCGGCAACGGTTGAAGAATGGCTGATGGCTGCGGAATATATCATGTCCGAAGGAAACCCCAATGTAATCCTTTGTGAACGGGGCATTCGGACTTTCGAAACGGCGACCCGCAATACACTGGATCTGAGCGCGGTTTCTTTGGCCAAAAGCCTATCCCATTTACCGGTGGTGGTTGACCCAAGCCATGGAACGGGCAAACGTAAACTGGTTCTGCCTATGGCCAAAGCGGCGGTGGTAGCCGGCGCCGACGGCTTGTTAATCGAAGTCCATCCCGATCCGGCCAATGCTTTGAGCGATGGGGAACACTCCCTTGACCTGCCTGACTTTGAGAAGCTCATGGCCCAGATTAAAGAATTGATTAAATTTGAGGGGAAACAAATTTAGCTTTTGGCTATGGCTATTGGCTACTACTTAGAAAATACTTTATGCTAAAAACTAGATCCCTTAGTCCCTTTAAAAGGGAAAAGGTATAACTTCGCAGTCTAATACAATCTAATAAATCCCAACTGCTTCAAATTGACATCGGAGCATGGTGGTTACCTGTGTTCCAGGATGGGACGAAGTCGCAGAGGACATGGATGTCCGTGAGCGACCCTTTTAAAGGGCAAGGGATCGCCGTTAGACCCTTGACTGCAAAATTTTCATCCTTTCGTTTGCCCCCGGCTAGCCGGGGTGGGGGGCTATCTAGAAAATGCTTCGAAGAATTAGGACGAACCGCTAATGCACACGAATTCACACTAATAAAACCTTTAAAACAGGAACGGTTTGTAATTTAATTCGTGTTCATTAGTGTTAATCAGTTGTTCCTGAATTGCCTTATTTTCATCTTTTAACGTGCCCCGGCGAGCCGGGGTGGGCGACTACTTAGAAAATAATACGCCGATTAAAGATTTAACCGCTAATACACGCGAATTAACACTGATTAATCTCTTGTAACTTAAGTCTTTATTCGCGTTTATTAGTGTTCATTAGCGGTTCCGATGACTTATATAATATTCTTATAGCAGGAGAAAAAGCATAAGAATGGAAATACTTTGACGGAGGGATGATTATGGATAAAGAAAAATTACAAGAGTTTTTAAAAGGGAAAACCATTAATCGAGCAGACCTTAGTCATGGTACAGTCAAGCTTTTTTTCAACGACGGCACTCGGTTTGAACGGGAAAAGACTTGTGAAGGAGTTATCATAGCGAGTCTTTTCGACGCGGATGGTAAGCTGATTCTAAGCGCCCGCATTTGATCACTGATAACACAGATATAAATAGCGTAGATGCGCATTAGTATTAAAAATCTTATTCAGTCAAAACATTTTAGACGATTATCAAGTATACTGTGACTTAATCGTCTAATCACAAAACCACCCATTACGGGTGGTTTTGTAATGTGAGGAAATTGCATAATTACCTCATAATATAAAATGATAAGCCCGGATGTATCTATCAAAATGTTGTGAGCCAAAGCTAAAATTGAAAATTATTGTTATTCCTAATGTATAAAGAATATTTTTGAAATTTTATTCATAATGCAGGTTACCATATTTTATCAACGGCGATAAAATGCAATAGGGTATAAACCTAAAGGAGGGATAAAGGTGAGTGTCGCTTATGCTTCGTTTAATGCCACTCGGGGATTGAATGTCGGCACTGAAAAAATCAAAGTTTTAAAGGTAGTCGGCGAAGCGGTGGGCGAGTTGGTGCTGGAGAATTCAACCTGCATCAATGCGGTGAAAATCGACCGGATAAATGCAAAATTACTTGATACCACCGACCATCTGTTCCGTAATAAAGTTGTCAAACAGGGCACGATTTTGAAAGAAATTTTTTATGTTGATCCCGAAGGCGTCGTCCGTTTTAAATCTGAAAAGATCCCATTTATGCTGACGGTTGATATTCCGGGATTGAAACCGAATGCCTTTACCGAAGTTCAAAACCATTTGCTCGATATTGATGTTGATTTTAATTTGACTCCACCCCGTCATTGTATTCCGGGTTGCCTTCAACAAAAGATTGTAGCTCATATATTAGTGATTGCGGCTGAATGGACTCAACTGGATGTGGTTACCAAGGTGGATTTGAATTTCATTCCGAAAATACCGTCATCAAGAGTTGTCTATACTAATATTTATTGGTAATCAATTTTGAAAAAGGCCTTAATTGTTTACGAGGGCCTTTTTTCTTTATTTAAACCAAAGTAGACTGCTATCAATTTAAGGATTGCTTTCTGATTGGTAATCTTTTGTGAAAAGCATAAATGCAATGGGTTGATACGATACTCTCATAATATCTTTAATAATATTTTTTCAGATTCCCGATAAAGTGTCTTCCGCAGTATCTCATTTAATTCAACAACGCCGTATGATGGATATCATCGTAAGGGAGGTGAATGTTTATGAGTAAAGATAAGCCTACCATTCCCAACCTTGACGCTTTATTGGCGCAACTACGCGAAAAGATAGCGGAAGCTAATTTGGATAGTGATTTTAAAAATGTTTTATTCGAAGATATTGAATTGGCACGGGAATGCTTGGAAAACGATGACATCTTATGTGTAATCAATGTCTTGGGTGTAATCTTCGACAAACTGGTGGCCAGGTTATTAAGTTGCCCTAACTTATGTAATGAAATCGTTCCTTTGTTGGTTTTCATCAATGCTATCCAACAGATTTTACTTCGATTCCCGATTAGAGTCGTTGGCGCTACCGGACCGACCGGACCGACCGGAGCCACCGGTCCTAGGGGAGCAACTGGAGCCACCGGTGCCACTGGACCTGCCGGAGCAACTGGCGCTACCGGGCCAGAAGGTGCAACTGGAGCTACTGGGCCTAGAGGAGCGACTGGGGCTACGGGACCTGCCGGAGCAACTGGCCCAGAAGGTGCCACCGGAGCTACTGGACCTAGAGGAGCCACAGGAGCGACTGGAGCCACCGGACCTGCGGGAGCAGTCGGAGCCACGGGAGCTACAGGACCTAGAGGAGCCACAGGAGCAACTGGGGCCACCGGACCTGCGGGAGCAGTCGGAGCCACGGGAGCGACTGGAGCCACCGGACCTGCAGGAGCCACCGGAGCAACTGGAGTGACTGGAGCCACCGGACCTACGGGAGCCACCGGAGCAACTGGGGCAACTGGGCCTGCCGGACCTGCGGGAGCAACAGGAGCCACAGGAGCGACTGGACCTGCGGGAGCAACCGGAGCGACAGGAGCCACCGGACCAGCGGGAGCAACAGGAGCCACAGGAACGACTGGAGCCACCGGACCAGCGGGAGCCACCGGAGCAACTGGAGCCACCGGACCTGCGGGAGTAACCGGAGCAACTGGGGCAACTGGGCCTGCCGGACCTGCGGGAGCAACAGGAGCCACTGGACCAGCAGGAGCCACCGGAGCGACTGGAGCAACTGGAGCAACTGGAGCAACTGGAGCAACTGGACCTGCGGGACCGACGGGACCTGGATTCCCGGCAACATTTGCCTATATCTATAACAATGTTGCTGTTCCGGATCTACCGATAGAAGCGGCGGTGCCATTTAGTAATAATGGCGTTATCACGGGTAATATAACACATACACCTGGAAGCACAGATATTGTAATTAATGAGAGTGGTGTTTATGAAATAACCTTCATGGTACAAGGGAACCGAGTCAACCAATTCGCTTTGTTCATCAACGGTAATCCGGTTCCAGAAACGATCTATAGCGTTGGCGCCGCAAACATTCAAAACACCGGCAGGGCAATTCTCTCAATTACCGCGCCGGCGACCATCACTGTCCGTAATCATACTTCATTTAACTCTGTTGGATTTGAAACGTTAATCGGTGGGACTCAAAACCAAGTAAACGCTTCAGTAAGGATCATCAGGTTAACTTAACTGTTTGGAGGAATTGCGTTGGGTCAACCGGCGCAATTCTTCCAAATTTATGACATAGTATCCGAAAGGGAAGTCACTATTAAGGTTTGGAATTTATAGAATACAGAGGGAAGAATATTCTATTCTTTAGTTCAGTCAAAAGGAAGGTTTACAATGAAACAGCTCCGTTTTCACCTGCTCGGGTTGGCCCATTTAGCTACCCACCGGAAGAATTCGGCCTGCGCTTACACACAGAAAGTGGTTAAGCTGGCCAAAATGTTGAAAAGTTACGGGCATACCCTTTATTTTTACGGGGTGGAAGGATCGGAAGTCGAGGCGGATGAGTTTATTCAAGTATCCACCCAAGAGATTCTCCAAAAAGCGTACGGCAAATATGACAGCTCTAAGGAATTCTTTAAACACGACCCCCGGGATTTGGCCCATCGGACTTTTAATCAAAAAGCGATCCAGGCCATCCTGGAGCGGAAGCAAGACCAGGATCTATTGTTATGCCCGATGGGTAATTATCAACAACCCATCGCCGATGCGGTCAATCTGTTGACCGTAGAGCCGGGAATCGGTTATACCGGCGTTTTCTCGGCATACCGAGTTTTCGAGTCTTATGCCTGGATGCATTATATCTACGGCCTTCTCAAGCAAGACGACGGCTGTTGGTATGACGCGGTAATTCCCAACTATTATGATCCGAAGGATTTTAAATTTCAACCTCAAAAAGGGGATTACTTGCTTTATTTTGGAAGAATCATTTGGCGTAAGGGGGTTCAAGTAGCCTCGGATGTGGCGAAGGCGACCGGGAATGAGTTATATGTGGTGGGGCAAGGTTCCCTTGATAACCCCGACGAGGGCCTCTATTTAGGTTCTGAAAAACACATCAAGTATTTCCCGGCAGTCGGCCCGGAGGAAAGATCGGAGTTGCTCGGCAACGCTAAGGCTGTGCTGATGCCCACGTTTTATTTGGAGCCTTTTGGCGGAGTAAACGTGGAAGCGCAGCTTTGTGGGACGCCGGTGATTACCAGTGATTGGGGGGTCTTCCCGGAAACGGTTTTACACGGGGTCACCGGTTACCGGTGCCGGGTTTTTGAAGAGTTTTGCTGGTCGGTGAAAAACATTCATCGAATCCGGCCCGAAGCTTGCCGGGAATGGGCTTCCCAAAACTATTCCTTGGAACGGGTGGGCCGAATGTATGAAGAGTATTTTCAACGAGTTGCCCGTCTCTTCGGCAAGGGATGGTATGAATCTAACGACGAGCGCCGGGAATTGGAATGGCTATATCGATATTATCCCAAATCATAATCGTGATATAGGCTTGATATTTACCTCGGTAAATAGGAATTTTTAAAATTTATGATTTGCCGAAATGCGTTATAAAGGTTATTATTTCGGCAAATTATTATTTTTTATGCTTAATTTTTAAAATAATAGTTTGAAATATAACAGAATAACTTGGTAAATTTTTTCTAATACGTTATAATTGACTATGAGAAACAAATTTTTCATCAGCAATTTTTCAGCTGCTACTAACGATTCATGGAGGTTCAGATGATGAAAAGAGTATTAGTGGTTGACGACGCTGTTTTTATGCGAAAGACCATCTCCGGAGCTTTGCTTGAAGCCGGTTTTGAAGTAGTGGGGGAAGCAAGAAGCGGTGTCGAAGCCGTTAAAAAATACAAGGAACTCAATCCTGATATTGTGACTATGGATATTACTATGCCCGATATGGATGGAATTGACGCTGTCAAGAAAATTAAAGAGCACGATCCCAATTGTAAGATTATTATCATTTCAGCCATGGGACAGGATTCTATGGTCAAGGAAGCATTAACGGCCGGGGCGGTAAATTTTTTAGTCAAGCCGTTAAAGATGGAAACGGTAGTGGAGACTCTTAAAAAGGCAATCAATTTTTAGCTGAATTCGGAAAACAGTTAATTTAAGTGCGGAAAAGGTAAGTTTATTAAAAATGTCGAATAAATAATCTCAGTAGTTTTAATGTTGAAAGGATGATTATTAATGAAAAATTCTTTTCTTTGGTGGACTGCTTTGGTGTTAGGCATTATCGGAATTTTATTGCAACAAGACATTATTAGAATTGCGAAACTCTCGGAATTTTGGACAGTGGTCGCTTCCGCTGGATTGTTCGCCATCTCAACCTTTAAAAAATAGAAAAGCTTGATATTTTAAAATACATAGGCTAAAACAGCTCTGCAAAGCAAGCGGGGCTGTTTTTTGTATCAAATGAGTTAAGAAATTCCCGGATACAATTAATGATGGAATGCATCACCTTCCCCTTCTGTAACATTTGTGGTTTATGTTACTTGTGAGCCGTTCCCCTCCCCCCTGAGGTAAGCATTTTCAAAATGCCTGTGGGAGGGAAGCATGAACGACACGGATTTATTGTTTCTCTTTTTGGATGTTTTTAAAGATTTTTGCATATGGGCTGGTTGGATGGGTTTGAGGGATGGGTTGGTTTTGTGAATTAAGATCGGGAATATGAGATATAGCTACATTCCATAGATAAGGGATTTTTATAGAAACTTGTTAGTTAGACAGGTAATCTGGAAGATATTAGCGAACATACTACATATAAATTTAAGGTGCTAGCTGCTATGAGCGAAATGACAACCGCATCGTGTGGGCTAGATAGAACTCAAGTCTTATTAATAAAGGAAGACGATTATGGAAAAACGCTTAGTCATTAGAGATTACATTCCTTCTGATTACAAAACAATAAAGTTATTAATAGATGAATTGGGTTACCCGAGTTCTGAAGAAGAGGTGAAGGAAAGACTTGAGAAAATAAGCTCTGATAAAACATTAAGAACTCTTGTAGCGGAAATGGAAGGGAAAATTATCGGATTTATTGGCCTTTGTAAATCGTATGCGTATGAGAGAAATGGTTGTTATATAAGAATCACGGCCTTAGTCGTGAGTGAAAAATATAGAAAAATTGGAATTGGCACAGAACTGATACAAGCTGCAGAAGAGTGGGCTAAAACGGTAAATGCATCATGTATTTTATTAAATAGTGGGGTTGACCGAAAAGAAGCTCATAAATTTTATGAAAATAAAGGTTATTGTATTAAAGGCTATAGTTTTTTCAAGAATATTGTTTATTAGTGGTTGCCCTCCTTGGATATACTTCAAATTTGGGCTGACGCACTACTAGGCAATAGTGTCATATTGCAAAATGAAAATTATTTATATTTGGTGAGGGTTAACTTGCAAACAGAAATTATGAAAAGCAATTTGCGAGAATACTATAACAAAGAAGCGCCGTTAAGAAATTCAAAAGATAAGGCTGAATGGAAAATACGTCAAAGATCTGATTTTTG
>JBLNDC010000053.1:0-8515 GCA_050261255.1 Bacteroidota bacterium | reverse complement strand
ACCTGGGCCGCTACAACCGTTTTATTGGGGAAGAACATTGATAGCAATGGAAAGATCGATTTTAACGGCGGGGAAGATTCGGGAAACATTGATGAAACTCTTATTAGTTTAACCTATACCGGAAAAGTTAGATTCGTAATCACAAACCAATTCGGAGAATTTTACGGCAATTCCGGCAAGGAGCATTTGGAATTCCTGGATATCCAGGCCGGTTACCCGGTTGTAAATAATAAAAGTGGAATATTTTATCTAACCTTGACTGGTATCAAATATTCCGGATATCTGAATTACTCCGTTCCTTATTTTAGTAAACACGAAGCCGATGGAGGTTTAGTCGGGTTCGAGGTAATTAGTTTTCCAACCGATAAGGCGCAATTCGAGTTAGGCTTGCATAGGGCGGTTGGCGGTTCATACCGGATCGATTTCTACAATTCTACTCTTGAAATGACCTTACTAAAACTAAAAATTCAATATCATCTAACCGATAATTTAGGTCTGGTTATCCTTACTCAATTTAGGGATTTTCAAAGTAAATCCGATACTTTAAATGTATCTGAAGAAATTAATACCACCATGCTGGGATTTATATACCGATTATAAGTTTCCGGAAGAAAATAAAAAATTATTAAAGTGAGAAGCATGTTAAAACAACTTTTTGGGGAAAAAATTAATAAAACCAGAATCACTCCGTTGACCACCAAGATTATTGTAATCTTTGCTATTTTCATTCTTGTTTCCAACCTTGCCTCTAATTACATTAATCTGACTTATAACCGTTCCGGATTAATAAAATTCATTCGGGAGCTGCTGATCCGTGACTTGAAAGAGATGTACACTATTTGTAATACCCAACATGAAATTTACCTTTATAGTAGCGACCTTCAAGGATCGGTCGATAATATTCAACGCAACGCCCTTGGGCAGTTTAAAAATGATAAATCAGTCTTTTTAGGAGTCAAGGAAGACGGAACGATTATCTTTCAAGCTTCAAATTTCAAAAAATATCCCCGCTTTTTGGACCAAAAAACCTTGGAGCTGATGCGGAAAAATCGGGAGCAAAGGATACTCGAGGGTTCCCTACCGTTTCGCTTTAATGGGGACACTTATTTTGGGCTTTATAAGTATAACCCAAAATGGGAGGCTTATATTATCCGTGGTGAAGAATACAATGAGTTTTATGCCGAATCGACCCGGATTTTCCGGAACCTCTCTGTGATTATTATCATTATTACCTTGTTTACAGCAATTTTAGGCGTAATCCTATTAAACCATATTACCCGTTTCGTCACGGTTATTACTGAACAGATTATGGAGATGACTCAAAGTCAGCAGTTGGGAATCATCGATTTAAAAGGGGCAACCAATGACAATATCACTTTTTTAGGGATGGCTTTTAACTCGCTTTCGAGTACCATCAACAATTTATTAATTATCTTTCGGAAGTTCGTCAATCGTGATATTGCGGAGAAGGCATATCAGGAAAGGGAGGTCCGCCTCGAAGGCAGACAGTTGGATCTGACCATTCTATTTTCGGATATCAAACGTTTTACTTTTATCACCGAAACTCTTGGGAACGATATCATTAAGCTTTTAAATGTACATTACGACAATACCATCAAAGAAATTATCAAAAAAGACGGGATCATCGGTTCAATTATCGGTGATGCCTTACTGGCGGTATACGGAGTTTTTAATGAAACAGGGGCCAATAAATCGTATCAAGCGGTTATTTCGGCCTATAAAATTCAAGAATTAGCCGCATCTCTGCGAAGGAAAATGCGTCAGAAACATGACCAAATTATCAAGGAAAAAGGGACTCTCACGGAAGCGGAAGAAAAGGTATATCAAGCGGTTTTGATTGAGGTCGGAGTGGGGATCGACGGAGGCAAGGTCTTTTATGGAAATATCGGCTCTCACGAGCGGATGACCAACACCGTAATCGGCGATAATGTTAATTCCGCCTCCCGTTTGGAAGGGTTGACCCGCGTCTATAATGTGCCGGTAATCGTCTCCGCTTATGTGAAAGAGGAAATCGAACGGACTACTTCCAACCATGGTTTGATATTTGTTGAAATCGATACGGTCTTGGTCAAGGGTAAAACAATTGGGGCCAAAATCTATTGGCCGGTTTGGCAAGAAGCTTGCAATAATAACGCTGAGTTAAGGAATGGAATCCGAAATTTTTCGGAGGGGCTTAAGCTGTATTACGCCGGTGATTGGGAAAAGGCGCACCAATTATTCAGTGAAGTTCCTTTCGCGTTAGCGGAAGTATTCAAGGAAAGGACACTGGGCGAGTGTCCCGAAAAGTGGGATGGAATATGGAAAATGACAAGCAAATGAACGACTTTTATCTAGAGAAGGTCAAAAATATCTTTTTAAGCGACGACCTCTTGGCTAAAGATGCTAAACCGGAGGTTTATTCGCTTGCGGAAGAGTTTAGTAAGAGCAAAAAAAATAAGGCTGTATTGGTCTATGCTTTAATCTTCTTATATGTTGCAGTCATCGGTTTTAGTGTCTTTTTTTTGACCACTATCGAAGAGAATAAAAATAAACGGATTGAGGTTAATATCGCTGAATTTAGACAGTTTAACCTGATGGAGTTGTTGGCTGAGAAAAAAGAGAATGAAGAAAAGCTGGCCCAACTTCAACTAGAATTAGAAGAATTCCGGAAGCAAGCGATGGAAGAGATTAAAAAATTGTCTCCCCGGGAGCAACAGAAGGCCATCGCTGCCCTTAACGAGAAAATGAAAACCCTTGAAGCAGACTATCTTCAGCAGATTAAAGATAAAGAAGCAGCTTTGGCTGCGTTAGAAAAATCGATCGCCGCCGAAAAACAAAAAATAGCCGCATCCGCCCAGGAAAATGAGGCAGTAATTAAAAATTATCAAAACTTAAGCCAAATGCAACAAGTTGAGAATGAACAATTGAAAATTGAGTATGAAGGGAAAATAGCCAAACTGAATGCGGATTATCGAGCGGAGATCGAACTGCTAAAGAAGGATAATCAAATATTAATCGAGGAATTGACTCTACGATATAACCCCAAGTTTACCCGGGGGGAAATTGCCGCCGCTATCAATTCCAAATTGGGAAACGTTAAAGACAATACCCGGAATCGTTATAACAGGATCCTCGCGGACGAAGGCATCCTTAATGAACAGGAATATAATCAAATCCATAAGAAGGTCCAAAATCAAACAATCATTCTTAAAGGGTTAGAGGATGTCGGATATCTTAATTCGGTGCCGCTTGCCTTAGACAAATTAGGCCAATTATCTCGTTCGGTGGTAGCTGATTATGAAAAGCTTTGGGGCAAATTGGTGGAATTAATTCAGGAAAAGAATGAAGCGATTAATAGTTATGAATATGCTTTAAAATATTTGGCGATGACGGGGCGGGAAACAGGATATGTGATCGATGCCCGAAATCCTAACCGGCTGATTATCTTTATTGATCAGATCTATTCGGTTAGAAAAGGGGATTTTGCTTATATTTTTAAAGACGACGCTACTCCCATCGCCAAGATTGAATTGAACCCCGAAAAAGGCAGAATTACCGCTATTGTAAAAGAGGTTCTCAAACCGGTTAAAATCGAGCCATTCGATAAAATCTTGTTAAAACTCGAGGTGGCCAAATGAAAAGGTTAATGAATTCACGCATATCCAAAAAACTTATTGCGACATATATAACAGTCGTCACCGGCTTGTTATTGTTGACATGCATTCGAACTTATGCTTTGGATTGGAAAAAGTATGACGCAACCGTGGTAGATAAGTCTAAAGACGGTTCAAAAACCATTTTAACGCTTAAAGACAAAAAAGATCAGGTTTTCAAAGTGGTTTACCAGGATGAGACGATGTTGGATAAGGTAGCGCCGAAGATTGTCAAATATAAGAACGAATTTTACGGATGGCGGGAGATTAGTTTTACCGAGATTAGCTTTATGGTTTTCGACAATTTTCTAGAGGTAATTGTGATGCCTCAGGAGATTAAACATAAAAATAGTAATTTGGCAACAGCGGTACCGGCAGGAATTACGATGGTGAGTCAACCGGACCAAGAACAGATGCATTATGATTTTCGGATTATCAAGGATAATCTCTTCCTGCGTATTGACGGTGATTATCTGAATGAAGGAGAATTAACCGCTAAGCTTCGTTATGCCTTTGATTATCCCGAGGTTTACCTGAAACGAAGCGAAACTACTGTTGCCAACAGTGGAAGTTCCAATGCCGGAGTCGATGAAAAAACCAGGCAAGCATTGATCTATTTGTTAAATGAAGATTGGAACGGTCGGCATCAATCGGTGCCTCCGGAGACCATCCAAAAAGTGGTTCAATTTAAGCAGAATAATCCGTGGATGACTAAAAGCCAATTATGGAATAGCCTTAAAAAGGAAAAAGTAAAGCTTACGAAGAGGGAGTTGGAGTTGATTCTGATCATCTATTTTAATGAATTTGAGTTTTAAAAAACTATTATCAAAACCCTGAGAATCCAGTTAACCCTATACAACCTTAACTTAATAAAAGAAGCCCATGCATGGCGCAGGGGCTTCTTTGGTGTTCATTTTAGGGCATTTAACGTAACAAGGAACCTAGGATACCTCTAACTATTTCTTTTCCTACCGTATTCACAGCTTGTTTGGCCATTTTCTCAAGCATGGTATCGCGGGGGCGGCCACGCCTGCGACCGTACCCATAATAATCATAACGCCGGTCTTCCTGGTAAGCCCGGGGCTTTCGCTCCGGCTTTGCTTCTTTTTCCCATTCCTCTTGTTTAATTTTCTTTTGGAGCATTTCATAAGCGGACTCGCGATCAAAGGTTTTCTCATAACGTCCGTATAACTCGGACTTTTTAATGATACTCTCCCTCTTTTCGGCGGAGATCGGGCCAAAAAGGCTCGCCGGTGCCGCAATGTAAGCCCTTTCAACGACCGAGGGGCGACCTTCCTCATCTAAAAAGGAAACCAGCGCCTCTCCTACGCCTAGTTCAGTAATGGCCGTTTCCACATTAAGGTTAGGATTGGCCCGGAACGTCTCCGCCGCGGATTTGACCGCTTTTTGATCTTTAGGTGTGTAAGCCCGTAAAGCATGTTGAACTCGGTTACCCAGTTGGCCCAAGACTGATTCCGGTATGTCCAAAGGACTCTGAGTAACAAAATAGACACCGACCCCTTTGGACCGGATCAACCTCACTACTTGCTCCACCTTTTCCAGGAGCGCTTTGGGGGCTTCTTTGAAAATCAAATGGGCCTCATCAAAGACGAAGACGATTTTAGGTTTATCCAGGTCGCCAACTTCAGGGAGTTCTTCGAAAAGTTCAGCCAGAAGCCAAAGGAGGAAGGTAGAATACAGCGCTGGAGATAAGAAAAGCTTGTCCGCTGCTAAAATATTAATATAGCCTAAGCCTTGACTGTCGGTTCGCATTAATTCGTGAACATTAAGGGCTGGTTCGCCAAAAAACTTAGCGGCTCCTTGTTCCTCCAGGCCTAATAAACCCCGTTGGATTGCGCCGATGCTTTGCTTGGATATGGCCCCATATTCGGTGGTAAATTCGGAAGCGTTGTCTCCCACATATTGGAGCATTGCTTTTAAGTCTTTTAAATCAATGATTAATAAGCCATTATCATCGGCGATTTTAAACACGAGGTTTAAGACCCCGGTTTGAGTATCATTTAGATTTAATAACCGCGCTAAAAGAAGCGGACCCAATTCCGAGATGGTTGTCCGAACCGGGTGGCCTTGCTCGGCGAATACATCCCAAAAGAAAACCGGATATTTTTGAAAAGACGGTTTAGGAAGGCCCAACTTTTTAAGGCGCTCTTCCAACTTTGGGTTCATTGAACCGGATTCGCCCAAGCCGGAGAGGTCGCCTTTGATATCCGCTAAAAACACCGGTACCCCGATATTGCTGAAAGATTCGGCTAATACTTTCAGGGTAACGGTTTTACCCGTTCCGGTAGCTCCCGCAATCAATCCATGACGGTTAGCCATATTGGAAAGTAAGTAGATTTCTTTTTCTCCTTGGGCAATGAATAGTTTTTCTGCCATTTGCTCCTCTCCTTCGTAAAATTATTAATTAAAAAAGAAAATATGTAACTGATAATATCAAGTTATCGTAAAACATTAAGATAGTCAATTAATTAATTCAAGTTTTTTACTTAATAATTGACCAAATTGAATTGACATGGTAGTTTATGAATGAGGAGATAATGCGGGGTTTTTTAAATAAAGTCTCCCGAATGGAGCTGCCGGATGAAATTGCAACGTTGGTTTTTACTGATCATTTTATTAGGTTCCTCATTTGCCCAAGCGGACTTTCAGTCCGAGTCGTGGACTGTTCCGCCAGGCCTACCTGAATATCAAGTTATCCGGGTTATTGATGGAGATACAATCTTGGTTAATGGATTGGGTAAAATAAGATATATCGGGATCGATGCCCCTGAGTTTAGGCATCCGACGAAAGGCGAAGAAAGGTTAGGGTTTGAAGCTTACGAATATAATAAGAAGCTTCTCCGAGACAAGCTGGTTAAATTAGAGTTCGACATTGAAAGAAGGGACAAATATGATAGGGTCCTGGCATACGTTTATGCCGGTTCTATTTTTGTCAATACCAGTCTGGTCGAAACGGGATATGCGAAAGTAATGACTGTCCCGCCAAATGTTAAGTATCGGAAATTGTTCCTGTATTTTCAGGAGAGAGCTAAAAAAGATAAAAGAGGCCTTTGGGGTTTGAATGATATCATTGAGTAATTCGGAGGACCATCTTTATATCTGTTTTCACTGAGTAGTTTACTCGGAGATGGCTACGGGATTACCGGTGAAATCATTTACCAGATTGTTGATCCAACGTTTGGAGATAAACCTCTTTAAGCAAAGGGCCAGTTTGAAAACTTCCTGTAAGGATACTAACGCCAAGACTCCTTCGATTGGATAATTCCAAACCGACTGTCCTAAAATGGCCAACGGCATCCCGATTCCATAGACTGCCACCAGGTCCATGATTAAACAGAACATTATATCTCCACCGCTGCGAAATACGCCAACTATAGCAACCATATTAATGACGGTTGCCGGTAAGAATATGGCACTCATGTACAATATCGCTTGAGACTGTTGGAAAACAGTCGCTGAAATTTTGTAAGGGGCTAAGATCAGACTGCTTCCAAATACCGTCAATATTCCCATTAATACACCAGCTATGGTGGTAATTAATAGGAACCGTTTCGAATAGAGAAATGCTTTGGGTTCATCTCCTGCTCCGATTTGATTACCGACCATCACTAAACAAGCGCCGGCAATGCCGTTAAATAGAACAAAAAACAGCTGACGTACGGTGGTGACTATATTAATCGAAGCTACAACCTCAGTCCCCATTTTGGCATAGATCGCCATATACAAGACCATTCCTAAAGCCCAGATTAAATCTTTGGCCACTACGGTCCCGGTAGTATTGATGAAGCTTTTAGTCAAAGCGGCCGGAATACGGAACATTTCCCATGGTTTGGAGGACAGTTTATAGGGATGGCGAAAAGAAACAGTGAGTAAGATAGCGGTTTCAACCAATCGGGCGATTAAGGAAGCGAAGGCAGCTCCGGCAACGCCTAATTTTGGCAGGCCAAAGTTACCGAAGATCAGGAGATAGTTTAAAACAGTATTGGTATTAATCGCAATTAGATTGACCCGCATGGGAAGTTTAACTTCTCCGATACTGCGAAGCACTGCGGCATAACAGGCGGTAACGGCGGTCAATAAATAAGTAAATGAAGTGATCCTTAGATATTCGGCGCCTAGCTCAACCACAGGCCGATCCTGGGAAAATAATCCCAATATTGCCCGGGAATTTATAATACTAACCAAAAAGAATAAAACCGCAGCCGATCCGCTAATCAATAAACTTAACCCCAGTATTCTCCGGATGTTTGGCAAGTCTCGCTTTCCCCAGAATTGAGCGGCGAAAATCGAAGCGCCGCCGCTGATGCCCAGTAAGAAAAGGATCAACAAAAAATAGACTTGGTTAGCAAGGCCAACTGCAGCCAATTCAGTCGCTCCCAATTGTCCGACCATGATATTATCGACCAGATTCAATGAAGCCGAGACGAAATACTGGATTGTCACGGGTATCGCTAGTTTGAAGAATACCCGGTAAAATTCCCCATCGCCTAAAAGGTCACGAATCAATGATATCGCTCCATTCGAATTGAATTTGAGCTTATGGTTCCAAGGCTATCGTTTCGCGTTCCGGGTTTCGAGTTCCGAATTTCGGTGCAAGGTTCCAAGTCAATTATTCCAGGTCTGAAATTTTACGTGAAACTTTGAACATGGGACAAAATGTCTCGAACTGATGAAGTCTGTAACGCGAAACGATGAACGTGGAACGCGGAACAAATCATCTTCGAACCGCAAAAGGCGGCAGTGGAAACAGCCTCGAATTATCTTGTAATCTTAAAAGCCCGGTAAGTGGTTGGCCCTAGTTTGAGTTGAAATTCCGTGCCTGCTTTCGAGTTGTTTCCTTC
>JBLNDC010000052.1:0-4024 GCA_050261255.1 Bacteroidota bacterium | reverse complement strand
CGGGGTAGATTTCGCACAAGGATATTGGATTGCCAAACCGGATGCTTTAAAGCGGAAATGAGTTGTCTCGAAGGCATCAGCCCAATCCCCTCTTCGCACCAATGAAGTACCTTATTTAATTAATTGGTTATTAGATCCGGTTTGCAGTTATCGAGGTGAACTGATATAATCAAGTAAAATTATTACTGGAAAAGGGATATAATGATCAAACAAATATCCGTGCTTTTGATTGTCGGTTCATTATTTTTATTTGCTACGACAGAGTCGTTGGCTAACTCAGGTTTGGTAATTTCATTTCAAGAGAGGGACCAAACCGGTTTTTTCGATTATATCCTCTATTATCCATATTCCTCACAAGTAATATCCAAGGTGAGTTTACCTCAAGACCAATTGATTAAGATTATCAATCTCAAGTATCATTTTACTAATAAAAAAGATTTTATCCGGTTGCAATATGGCGGGACAGGAGTCAAGTTTAAAGGGGAAGGCTCCGACTCCGATTGGACTATCGTGGGTTCGGATATTGTGACGGACTATGGCGTTTTTAGCACTTATGGTGAACAAAAGGTAGCCGCAGTCGAGTTCGGAAAGGCCATTATTGGGAATGAGATTCAACAAGTCGATCTGGTTATCGGTTTGGTCCGGCAAGAAACCGCCAATGAACTCAAGAATATTGTTTATCATCTTATCGATGGAGAGAATGTCGGCGCTCAAACTCAGCCGGATAACGGGAGTTACCTTGATGGAGAATTCAGTGGGTTGGTAGCAGGGGTTAATCACGCTTTGACCTTAGGGAAGAAATTAATTTTAACCAATGAATTAAACATATCATTTTTAAGTGCAAAAGCTTATGGACATTGGGCTAACTATACCCCAGCCTGGAATTGGGAGAATCGCGGCAGAACGGTTAGTTATGGGGCGACCATCGGCTTAAGATATAATTTAAATGACAAAGTCCAGGCAGAGTTGGGATATATCTATAGTTACGCCAAGTTTACCGGTTGTAGAGAAACACTTAACGGGGATTTAGTAGTGCAAAAGGTCGACTTGGAATATGAGCGGAAAGGGTTACACTTGGGTTTGGTTTTGTTATTTTGATTAACTACTTTATGATTCACTAATTATGGACCGGAAAAGCTGAGGTCGACCTTTAGAAACGAGCTTCGATGATCGACGAAACTGACTTTAAATTTACTGAGTCAGTTTTTCTATTTACTTTTTTTTAGCTTCAAAATCAATGGAACAACACCAATTAGAGTAGCCAGACCGCAGGCTAGAAAGCCGGCGTTGCCTCCCCAATGTTCCATTACGGTACCGGCGTAAAAATTACCCAAAGGAGTGGAGCCTTGGTTTAAAAATGCATAAACGCTCATTACCCGGCCCCGGTACTCGTCGGAGGAATTTAGTTGGAAGATGGAGTTGGCCGTATTGATAAAAGTTAGGTTCAGAAAGCCGATAACCGCTATTAAGATGAAACAAAGCCAAAAATCTCCTATAAATGCTGTTATGATCTGCAATATAGAAAGGCTGAACGCGGAAATAAGCAAGCGGTTGAATCGGACCCCGTTTTGGCTGTAGGTTGCTAAAACCAAGGCTGCGCACAGAGAGCCTATTCCAGCAGCTGAAAGCAGAGTGGTATAGCCTGAAGCGCCTTTGCCTAAGACGGTTTTGGCGAATACCGGTATTAAAACGTCATTGTTCATGGCAAAAGTACAAACAATGGCCATGGCGATTACATTAGTCACTAAAATATCGCTTTTTTTGATATAGCGGATTCCCTCTTTGATTTCCTGTAACATGTGGCGATGTTCGCGCCGGACTACAAAAGGCTCGATTTTAATAAGAGAGAGTCCCCAGAGGACTGCGATATAACTGAGGCCGTTCAAAAAAAAGCAAAAAATCGGGCCGAATTTGACGATTAAAATCCCGGAAATAGCCGGGCCAACGATTTTGGCAAGGTTGACAATAGTAGAATTCAATGAAATGGCGTTCATTACATCCTTCCGGCCGACCATTTCAATGAAGAAAGACTGGCGCGCCGGCATATCCAACGTCTGGGTAAGTCCGAAGATAGCAGTTAAAATGAAGACATGCCAATATTGGATGACCTGAAAGAAAGTCAAAGCAGTTAACATAAAAGCTTGTAACATGAATACGGTCTGGGTCACGAGTAAGATTTTTTTCTTTGGGAATCGGTCAACGAAGACACCGGCAAATAGGGTAAACAACATCATCGGCAAGAATTGGCAAACTCCAAGGATTCCAACTAACAGCGGGGACTTAGTTAAGGTATATACCAGCCAGACTTGGGCGGTCCTCTGCATCCAGGTACCTGTAAGGGAGATACATTGACCAAACCAGAAATATCTAAAATTTTTATATTTCAAAGAAGCAAAAGTGCAGCTCAGTGTATCGGTTATTTTAGGATTCATCTTTTGAGCCTCTGATTAGTTTACGTAGGAGAGAAGTTGGGGATTTAACCTTTAGAAATAACTCCCCAATACCGCTATTATACATTCGAAAATCTGAATCGACAAGTATTCTGTCGAGTGCCATAGTTTTCATTGGGTTAATTATCAATTTACTTAGGTAAATTCATATTACTAATGTTTTGGAAAAAACCGCGAATGGTTTGAAATGTTATTTTCAAAATAAAATTTTATAATTTGCCAAGTCGAAATAAACGAGAGTTATTCTATGGGGTAGCCTTTTAAGATATGCCTGGAAATAACGGCTAGACTTACTTTCGGCTTTGATAATTTGATATAATAAAAGCATCATGTATTAAACATAACGGGAGTGAGATTTGATGGGGGTTTTTAAACGATTCATTAATTTTGCTTTGATCGGTTTAGTGATTTCCATCTGTTCGGGGGCTTTTCCGATAAAAGCTGATGAAATAGTCAAACCTGAGGTAAGAGCTCTGTGGGTGGATGCCTTCCGTCCCGGATTCAAAACCCCCGAACAAGTTGACAAATTAGTCGAGGATGCGCTTTATGCTAATCTTAACACCCTAATTGTCCAGGTGCGGCGGAGGGGAGACGCCTATTATAACAGTAGTATCGAGCCGCGGACCGAGGACCCCGAATTGGCACTGGGGTTTGACGCTTTGCAATACTTAATCGAGAAAGCTCACGCCAACCGGATTGAGGTCCACGCTTGGCTCAATACTTTAGTGGCTTGGAATAACGATCTCCCCCCCCAAGATCCTAACCATGTCTGGAACCTCCATGGACCCAAGGTGAAAGCTGAGGAGACCTGGGTTTCTTATTACCGGGTTTATAATGATAACGCCAAGAAATGGTCTGAAAAATTGCACTCATCCTTTTATTTGGATCCTGGGAACCCGGAAGTTGTCGTACCGCTGTTTACCTGAATGTGGTCAAAAATTATGATATCGACGGTATTCATCTCGATTATTGCCGATATGCGGGCACGGGTTGGGGTTATAATCCTACCAGCGTAGCCCGGTATAATGCCCGGTTCGGTACCGGCGGCTTACCGGAGCCGGACGATCCTAGATGGGCTGCTTGGCGAAGGGAGCAAACCGCCAATTTAATACGGAAAATATATTTAAAATCAATTGCACTCAAACCTGATTTGAAAGTCTCTTCTGCGGTGATTACCTGGGGAGAGGGGCCGGTTGCCGAAGGGGACTGGGAGAAGTCCCGAGCCTATGCCCAGGTTTATCAGGATTGGAGAAGCTGGCTCCAGGAAGGAATCCTCGACTTAGCCATCCCCATGAATTATTATAGCGAATGGCACCCCAACCAACAAACTTGGTATAACCAGTGGATTGAATGGGAAAAGGACCATCAGTATGACAGGCAAACCGTTATCGGTCCGGGAATTTTCATGCAATATATCGAACAATCCTTAGCCCAAATCAGGCGCGCCCTGGAACCGTCGTCCCTTGGGAATAAGGCGGCCGGAATATCGCTCTATGCTTATGGGGCCAGCAATCTATACAGCAGTAACGATTTTAAGGAGACCGTCGCTTCCAGGGGATACATCAGACATCCTT
>JBLNDC010000051.1:0-2736 GCA_050261255.1 Bacteroidota bacterium | reverse complement strand
CTGAAGAGTTATGGGCGAGTTATAGCTCCAAGCTCGAAACCTATATAAAGAAACACATACAGGATAAATATGATGCGGAAGATATACTTCAGGAAGTGGCCATTCGTATCCAACAAAATGTAAGTAGACTTAAGGATATAATCAATGTCAAAGGCTGGTTGTACCGAATAGCTCACAATCTTATAGTTGACTATTATAGAGGAGCAAATAAATATTCCTTGATCGAGGATATTAATGAACTATCCGCCCTAAGCTACACCTGAGCAAGAGAATTTCAATAAAGAAACGGCAGAATGCTTGCTAAAGCTCCTTGAAAATTTACCAGAAACAGATAAGGAAGCTATTATTGAAAGCGACTATAACGGTGAGAAACAAAGTATACTAGGGCAAAAGTGGGGATTAAGCAATTCAGGAAGCAAGAATCGGATTCAACGAGCCCGAAAAAAATTAAAGGCTGTGCTGCTTAGTTGCTGTGAAGCCAAAACAGATAACGCAGGGAATATAATAAACTTTCATAATAAAGATAATGTCAAAAGTGAATTTTCTTGTATGAAGTGCTAAAAAAATGGGTCCTTTTGTTGAAACCTCCGTCTTTATATTTAGAAACACAAATAAACATGGGAGGTATGTAAATGAAAACCCTAAAAATTGAATGGAAACACCTTGATGTGGCGGGGGAAACCTGCAACCGTTGTTATGGGCTGGCCCTATTGCCGGGGGGCCCGTCCGGTGAAAACATTCATCAAGATTTATGGCAAAATATTACCCCAAAAAGATGTGGAAGGCCATCCATTGCCTAATTTACCCCAGACTTTGGCCGACTGTTTTGGCTGGCAGGAAATGACCCGGAAAATAACGCAAGCGTTTTATTCACTCTCCGCAGCGGACCGGGCGAAAGCTTGTATAGTGACCCGTAATTACGGAGAAGCGGGAGCGATTGAATATTATGGCGAAAAGTATCATCTGCCATTGCCGCCGGTGAGCGGGCATCTCCAATATTATATTTGGGGTCCGGGCAGGTTTAGCGGGGAAGTAGTGATCGCAGTCGGGTTTTCTTATGATGATGTTAAAGCGACATACCAAGATGTCCGGAAAGGGCCAATATTAACCAATCCGTATACGATGCCGTATGAAAGGGCGAATCCCATCTATGTCGGCCGCAAACCGCTCAAGCGGTTTCAGGAAATTAAGCCCTGGGTTAAAGTGGTTTGATTAAAAAGGTTGAATTGTAATATATGAAAATTCCACGCTTAGTCGTCATAGGACTTGTACACTTCAATCCAGAACCAATCTATACTTTCACATGGAAATCTCTTATATAACTAAAGCTTTTAGACTATAAACAAACTCGCCTTGCGGCGGGTTTGTTTATAGTCTAAGGGAGGTTGTTTTTAAGAAACAACTTCCCTTAATTTAATAACTTTGTTATTATAAATTTGATATATTCAGAATATCTCTTTTTCTAATTTGACAACTTTTTTGAATTATTAAATGATAATGATGAAAGAGAAAGAGGCTAAGGGATCATTATATTTCTTGAAAGGAAGATTTTAATGGCTGAAGAGCTTAATCTTGATGAACAATTGGCGGAGCGGGGCAGGGAAGAAGCGGAGTTGCAATTTAAGTCGTTTACTAATGAAACTGCGCTTGAACTTGGACTACTTATTTTAGAAACTGCCAGACAAGAACGGAAATTGGTCACAATAGACATCGAGCGTCATGGACAACAATTATTTCATTACGCCATGGAGGGAACTACCCCTGATAATGATCAATGGATCATTCGCAAGAAAAATGTTGTTAAGCGATTTAATAAGAGTTCTTACCATGTTGGTTTATTACTTGCCAATTCGGGAAAGTCGATTGAGGAAAGGTATTTTTTAGACCCTTTACAATATTCGGCGCACGGCGGTTCGTTTCCACTGATTATCAAAGATGTAGGCATAGTCGGGGCCATCTCAGTTTCCGGACTACCTCAAGAAGAAGATCACCGGTTGGTGGTTAAAGTTATTCGTGAGTATCTACAGTCTTTTAATCCCACAGCTTTACAGTAGGATTCCCTAAAAATATCCCGAATTAATGTTTATTACCGTGCTCGTGCCCGTGCGCGTAATCGTAATCGGAAAACGATTTATAATTTCGAAAATTCGATTACGAGCACCGCTTTGCTGAGCACGAGCACGATTTAAAGAATTATTTTCATCCTAACGGTTACATATGTATATGTGAATTAGGGGATAAACAAGGAGCCTATTTTAATAAAGTAAGGAAGATGGACTATGAGTGTTTCAGCTAAAATTTTAGTAGCCGACGATGACCGGGAGATCGTCCGCTTGATCGGCGACAGCCTTGAAGACGAGGGCTATCAAATTTTACCTGCTTATAATGGAAAAGAAGTTTTGGAACATTTAGAGCAGACGGATGTTTCATTGATTATTTTAGATATTATGATGCCCGAAATGGATGGGTTGGAAGTTTGTCAAAAAATTCGCCATCAGATAGCGGCGCCCATTATTTTACTGAGCGCTAAAGGCCGGGAGATTGATAAAGTAGTCGGTTTGGAAGTCGGAGCCGACGATTACCTGACCAAACCTTTCAGTGTCAATGAGTTGATTGCCAGAGTCAAAGCTCATTTGCGCCGTGAGAAACGGAGCAATAAAGTTGAAAAAAATCATACCAGCTTCGGTTTTGATGATATTACAATCCATAAGGAAAAATATGAAGTTTATAAAAACG
>JBLNDC010000050.1:0-2595 GCA_050261255.1 Bacteroidota bacterium | reverse complement strand
GCCTAAAGAGTATCCTAATAAAAATCTGAATTCAAATCGAAAAAAGTTTAGACGGCCGTTTTATTCAATAATTGCAATGGTTTTGGCGTTCAAATAGATCCGTTAACCGGACAGTAGTGTTTCTACTTCTCTAATAAACCTATCAACTGTTAAAACCGCATCACGGGCTTCATCTAAAGATATATGCGGCTTAAGTTCATTAATTCTTTTGGAACGTTCTTCAACATTTACAGGGGTAGCCTGTTCAGAAGTTACATAAAAGGCAGTAGCTAAACGTTCAAGTTCGGCAACGGTTTTTCCACCGAACTTTTCCGCGACATAATTGAGTTGTCCATCGTATTGAGAAATAGTTTTTTGAAAATTTTCTTTTAACGTTTCGCTCCCTAATCCGGGTAGAATACTTGGCCCATACGGGTAAGGCTGAGGTTGCAACTTAAATAGATTATCCGCCCGCATTGCCGTAATCTCATCGCTTAAATCAAAAGAAAACGGACCATGTTTATATAGAATAAAATCAAAACCTAAAGGGACATTCATTAATTCCTGTAAAAAATAAGTTGTTTTTTGAATATGAGTTTCGCCACACCAATCGCCTCGATTTCTTAATTTCTCAACTAAAGCTAATAATACCGCTGCTCGTTGCAACCTCTCCATGTTAATCCTCCTTTGTTGGTTGGATCAATCGGTTAAGATTATCATTAATCCACTCTTCGGCTTCTTTACGTATCTCCGGAGAAACAAAAACATAATCAATTGCGACTGAAGGAACGTTTCTTAATGTTTCCGATAAACTTAAGGAGGAAATGATTCTTCCATCATCCGCCAACACCGGAAAACTTATTCCGCTTCCTTTAGGAGAATAATAGTCATGCCGGACTTTTTCATTCCCATAACGTTCACAAGCAGCTTTAAAAATAGCTTTTCCCGCTTCCGGATTTACAAGTACATCATTGGGGTTGCGTTCATATACTTTTCGATAATGTTCCCTATTAACAATACGTTTGGCAGGATCATGACCCGGGTGTTTCGGATCTTTTGACGCTTTCCATATCGCCGCTGTTACTTCATTATCGGTCATTTCAAGATGTTTAATGATATCGGTTGGAAACATTTTATCAGGTAACCATGACTTTAGAAAGTCTTTTAAATGGATATCATAGATTCTTCTTGCTTTATGAAAATAAACCTGAGTATACATAAAATATCGAGCTAAAATTAAAGCTTCCGCAGCATGAATCCCTCCCTCATCAATTCCTAATACAGGTTCACAGGAATCACCTTCTGCCTTAGGCAATATTTTTAAACAATCAATTAACCTGTAATGATCGAATTTGCCATAAGCTACACCTGCGTGATGAGAGTCACGTAATAAATAGTCGATGCGATCCACTCCAAACGCGTCACCAACGATAATTTCGGAAAGAATCGCTTCCCAGTTGCTAAAGAGAGATTCTTTATACTTTTTAGGCCCAACTGCAAGCTTTGCAACATCTTCCGCCTTTATTTTCATTTCATCCCAGATTGATTGTAATTCTTCGCTACGAATGATCTCGACCGTAAAACGTTCATGATCCCACCCTTTTGGAAGAAGCTCCTTTTCGGCGGCATGCGAGAAAGGCAAATGTCCTAAGTCATGACATAATGCGGCCATTCTCAAAACAAGTCTCCAATAACTATATTCAAACCGATCTTTTGGAACAATATCCCTTAGGGCATCATGAAGATTATTTGGATCAGTTATTACATCATATACTCGACCGGCAAGCTCCATAACTCCTAAAGAATGTTCAAAACGCCGGTGGGTAGCTCCGGGATAGACAAGATAGGTTAAAGCAAGCTGATGAATATGGCGAAGACGTTGGAATGATCTAGAGTTAAGAATTTTTAGCTCAGTAGAATTTAAACGAATAAAAGTATGGATCGGGTCACGTACTTCATTAGTTTGCTTTATCAACTAATTTACCACCACACATTTACAATTAATCCACTGGATATGAACGTGTGTTCGATTTATATTACCATATTTTATCATATAATTCAATATTTATTTCAAAATATCATGAATCCAACCGTCTATGCTATATTAACGTTGCCAGATACTCTAACTGATCAAGATATAATTGGCGATACCTGGAGATATACTCCGGGTCATGGTTGGCCAGTAAGTCTTTGGTACCGGCGATGAAATAGAAGATTATATCCGGGTTGGCGATCCCGGGAAGGTCAAGTAAGTGATCCAAACCAAGCAGCCTTAATCCTTGCTCCAAACGGTTTCGGACAAGTGCGGCTTGATCTTCATTCATAAGGTAATCCCTTCCTGATTGATAGCCTTGATAAAGGGAGACTCTTTGAGCGGCGAATTATACCAAGCTTCCGGGGTATATTCAACGGTGATGATAATTATTTGATGTTTAAACCCTACTTCCCAAGCAAGACGACTAATCCGCGCCTCAATCTCCGGAGAGGTTTCCCGGAGAATCAAACAGACATCCAGATCGCTTTCGGGGGAATAGTCTCCCCTGGCGCGGCTTCCAAATATTTTGATTTCTTCAAGAGGAACTTGGTTGGCTAATAATTTTTCTTTAAATTCACTGG
>JBLNDC010000049.1:0-3057 GCA_050261255.1 Bacteroidota bacterium | reverse complement strand
AATCTCAGCCGGCCTTTCCGGCTCCCCTAGTGCGAAAATTATCTAGTTTTTAAAACAATCTTATCATAACATAACTAAAGAATGGAAACAAGAATATTTTAAGCTTTTTTCTTCTCTTCCGGCGTTAGGTCGTTCTTGAACAACTCCGCGACGGAGGTGGCTATTCCGGCTAAGCCTTGTATTTCTGAGGGAATAATAATCTTAGTCGCTTTGCCGTCGGCCGCCTTAGCGAAAGCCTCCAGGGACTTAATGGCGATCACTGGCTGGGACGGATTGGCCTCATTCAACATGCGTAATCCTTCGGCGGTCGCTTGCTGTACCTTTAAAATCGCTTCCGCCTGGCCTTCGGCTTCCCGAATCGCCGCCTCTTTTCTGGCCTCCGCATCAAGGATCACCGCTTGTTTGTTCGCCTCCGCTTGTAGGACCACTGCTTCTTTCTGGCCCTCAGCCACCAGGATAGCTGACTTTTTCTCTCCTTCGGCTCTGAGAATCGCCTCGCGGCGTTCCCGTTCGGCTTTCATCTGTTTTTCCATGGCGTCTTGGATCTCCCGGGGCGGGATGATATTTTTCAACTCCACCCGGTTAATCTTGATTCCCCAAGGATCGGTGGCTTCATCAAGGATGCTCCGCATCTTGGTATTGACCGTATCGCGGGAAGTGAGGGTCTGGTCCAACTCAAGATCGCCGATAATATTACGGAGCGTGGTAGCGGTCAAATTTTCAATAGCGGCCATCGGATGGTCCACGCCATAGGTATACATCTTTGGGTCGGTTATTTGATAATAAACCACCGTATCGATCTGCATCGTCACGTTATCCTTGGTGATTACGGGTTGCGGCTTGAAGTCGGCTACTTGTTCCTTTAACGTCACGACACTGGCTACCCGGTCGAGAAAAGGAATTTTTAAATGTAAACCAACATCCCATGTAGTCAAATATGCTCCCAACCTTTCGATAACGAAAGCGTATGATTGGGGAACCACCTTGATGTTGCCGATTATGATTAAAAGTCCGATAATTGAGAGAACTATCACATAAAAACTCATAACCCAACCTCCTTTAAATTTTCGATCCGAGTCACCACGAGTTTAACGCCGGTTATCGCATTAATTCGCACTTTAGTCCCAAGCTCAATTACGTTGCAGCTTGCCGGGACCGCCGACCATATTTGCCCACCTACTTTGACCTGCCCGGTTCCTTCGACAGCGTCAATTTTCTCAATTACCAGTCCAACCTGGCCAATGAACCGGTCGGCATTGGTTTTAACGGTTTTATGGCTTAGCCACTTTTTAACTATCGGCCTGGTAATCACTAGTGAAGCATAAGATATGATTAAAAAAGCGAACAATTGAAATAAGAATGATAAGCCTATTAAAGCGCATACCCATGCGGCAAGCGCTCCCAAGACCAGCCAAATGGTGACCAGCCCGGCTGTGACAGCTTCGACGATACTTAAAACTACAGCCATTCCTAACCAAAAGGCAGGGTGAGATATTCCAAATATATCGATAATACTCACCTCCAAATAGATACTTCGAATTGCTCCTACCTAACCATTTAAACTAAGCAATTTTGAAATAGAATTCCAAAAATTACATTATATTGAAATCAAATAAAACTAACACTTAAAGATATTTAATTTAAAGAAGGATTATACTCAATAATCATGAAAAGAGTATTTTTTAGTTTGCTCTTGAAATAGTTCGGGATAAAACGAGGTTTACCTTTTTAATATTATATTAAAAAGGCCGTCCCAGTAAAAACCGAGCGGCCACTTTTCCGTATCAAACTAAGCTATTATTCCATCAGGGTAGTAATCCCATACCTTCCAATCATGACCCGGAATGATCAAATCGCTCCGTTGTCTAATAGTCTGGTAGGCGTTGACTAATTCGCCGATATTCCAAATGTTGCCCGACGGGCCAATCCAATCATAGTCCCAATTATCATACTTGCATACAATATCGGTGGTCAACGCGACTACTCCTTTGTCTGTTTTAACGGCAACCACTTGACTTCCGGGAGTATGCCCTCCAACTTTCCAGACCTCAACCCCTGCGGCTATCTTAGCATCCCCGTCTAGAAAAGTAGTTCGGTCGGCAACCTCGGTTATACAACTACTCATCTTATTAAAGAAATGAGGGGCATACTTTGGCGCAGTTAAGGCCAGCGGAATATCTTCCTTCGGCATAAAAAACCGTGCGTTTTTGAAAAGTTTGTTTCCGCCTACATGATCCCAATGCAAATGCGAATTGATTACAATATCAATATCATCCAGGCCTACTCCGAGTTTTTCCAATTGATACTTCAAGTCCCATTCCGGCTTGGTAAATAGATAATATTTATCGCCGCGCGCGTTACGAATCCGGCGCAAATGCTCAATATCGCCCACTCCAGTATCAACCAGTATTTTTTTACCATCGGCTTCAATGTAGAAGCAACAACCGGGATGTTTAATTCCTTCGCTAACGGTCCCATCCGACCATTCGACTTGAGTTATTCCATAAATGGACAAGTTTTCGTCAACTTTTCCATTGAAATTATTGAAAACCGCTTTTACAGGTATTGCCATTTCGACAAGGGCTAAAGCTCTTAGTCTAATACTCATTTTTATCTCCTACTGTTATTTTATTTTTGCGGAACAGACCAGATGTTGCAAGACATCTCTTCCGGTATTCCTAACGCCATGATATATTCCGGGCGGAACCGGCACCACTGAGCCAGCCTTGACCGGAACTTCTTTTTTATCAAGAATTACAACTCCGGTTCCGCGAATAAAATAGAAAACCTCTTCGACATCTTCATGGATGTGTTCGGGAACGTCTCCGTAACTCATGTAAGTTCCTAAATCACAACTATTAAAAGCAACCGCGCCAACTTCCTTACCTTTTACAAAATTTGTCGAACGGCGACTGACTTCATCCTCAGAGAAGGTATCAACCAATTTAATACGTTTAATATTAGCGCCCATTTTAATAATTCTCCTTTGCTTATGGTTTTAAAATAAATTTCCTTAATAATCTCAAGCGGAATATTGTACCAAAAACATCTCCGTCC
>JBLNDC010000048.1:0-3689 GCA_050261255.1 Bacteroidota bacterium | reverse complement strand
TTTTATTCGAGTCGGGACTGACTCCCGTCAAATACGACGCCTTTCGTGATCACGAATTATTAGATTTGGGATACGGCATCACCAACATCGTGCCCCGGACTACGGCGACTGCGGCGGAGTTGGCTCCGGCGGAGCTGAAGGAAGGGGCTTTGATTTTATTAGGAAAAATCAGAGAGTATAGACCCCGGATCGCAGCTTACCTGGGTAAGGTAGTTTACCAGTATCTTTCCGGTAGGAGGGATTTTGATTGGGGGCAGCAAGATCTTTCATTAGTATCGGGGGTGGTTGATTTTGTATTGCCCAACCCCAGCGGGCTGAACCGGATGCCCATACCGGAACAGTTGGAGATATATCGGGAGTTGAAGCGGGTAAGGGAACAGGTTTCAAAAGATGAATAAATAAAGCCGGATTAAAGGTTCCGGTTTGGTCATTATTCCCACGAACGCCATGAAAGAAGATGGCTCGGCTTGAGCTAACATTTTTTGATTGAAATAGATTGGAAATTAAAATATACTTTGGTTATGGAACATGATTCATCAACTCGATTCTATCTTGAAACATCTGAAGGTATGACGTGGTATTGATTAACCTTAAAAAAATTGTTTATTTATGATAATTGGAGCGCTAAATGAAACTTTTCGCAGTAATCACCGGTGATATTATTGATTCCAAAAAGCATCCCGATTATTTGGAAATGTTAAAAGAAAGCCTCAGTCAAATTCAAACCCCCGGCCTATACACTCCTTTTAATGTGTCTCGAGGAGATGAGTTGCAAGCAGTTTGTGATGATCCATCTTTATTGCCGGTGATTATTAGAAATTTACGCTATGTTTGCCGTCCATTAAAGATTAGGCTAGGGATTGGCATCGGGCAGATTGACAACCCTGCTTCCTCGGCTAATTCTTGGGATATGACCGGGCCGGCTTTTGTATTCGCCCGGAAAGCCTTGGATTTAATTAAAAAGGGTAAAACACCCCAAACCGTATTGGTGAGTGAAGATCCTTTTTTTGACCGGGTTTTTAACATGGTTTATAGCCTGGCTGATACGATAATGAATGGTTGGACCCCCAGGCAATGGGAGGCGGTCCAAGCCTACGAGGCCGGTCGGACTTTAATCAAAGCCGCCGGGAAACTAAAGATCGCTTGGCAGAATGTTCAAAAGCGTTGCCAAGCTGCTAAGTGGGATGTTATCAAAAGAGTCGAAGAAGAACTGGCTGTTTTATTCGGAGAAAGATTTATTAATATTAAGATTAACCGCTAATACACGCAAATTAACGCTAATAAATCTATAAACCTTAAGGTTTAATTCGTGTAGATTAGTGTTCATTAGCGTTCCAATGAATACAATATTTTCATCCTTTCGCTTGCCCCGGCAAGCCGGGGTGGATGACTATCTAAGTAATTAATCAGAACAACACACCCTAAAAGCGGTGTAATAAATAAATACACCTTAAATAAGGTGTATAATTATTTTTCACCCCCATTAAGGTGTGGCGATTGGAGAATCCTGAATCCTGATACGGAGGGGATAGAATGAACTCTTTGTTATTATCAATTTTAGCCAATCTCAGCGCTGATCTTCTATTACAAAGCCGGAAGATTGCCTCAGCTAAAGATAACTTGAAACCTACCGCCATTGTCCTGCATGGAGTCATGGTATTCGGAGCCATCTTATTTTTTTTACATGGTTACCAATGGCCAACCCTGATCGGATATGCGGCGGTAATGACCGGAATCCATTTGGCAATTGATTTGTTCAAGGGATTGATCAGCCGAATTAGAAATCCGGGTTTAAACTTATTGGCGATAATAATGGATCAGATATTACATGTTATCACGGTAATCGTGATTTGGACCTGGTTTGATCTCCAGGCTAACCAAGAGATAATGTCCTTCTATGAGAGAATATTCAGGGTCAATGCTTTGGTTTCTTTCACTGGGATTGCTGATAGCGCGGTTAAATTTATTCCGGAACGGTTTTTGCTAGGGGTCATTGTTTATCTTTATGTGTGTTTGGGAGGTTCAACCCTGATTGATAAGTTTTTATTATGGCTCCGTCAGAAGGAAGAGGTTTTCGGGGATCAAACATATCGAACCGGTAAATGGATCGGGATATTAGAAAGATTAATCGTCTTATCCCTAATTTTGAATAACGCTTTGGGGTCGGTCGCTTTCATTTTAACCGCCAAATCCATTGCCCGTTTTAATGAATTGAGCAATCGGGATTTTGCCGAGTATTATCTGATTGGAACTCTATCCAGCACTATGTTGGCGATTGGCGGCGGTTTTGTTTTTAATTATCTGTTGACGTTGGTATAATCCTAAGTTTAAGATCTAAAAAAGTGTGAGCCGAGAAAGATCAGTCTAAACGTATTCGGCGTTTATTAATAATTTCGATGGTCGCATAGAATTTTCCGGGTCTGGAATAATATGATCTAACTGAAACTTACCGGGAGATGAAAATGATGGATGTCAATGTTAACCAAGATTTATGTATTAGTTGCGGGTTGTGTGTTTCAAGTTGTCCGGAGGTTTTTTCCTGGAATGACGATGAAAAAGCTCAAGCCGCTTCGGAACAGGTTGATTCAGATATGGAAGATTGCGTGCGGGAGGCGGCCGACGGCTGTCCCACCGACGCTATTGAAACCAATTAGAATGTTCTAGCCAAGCTCTCCTTCCCATAAATATAGATGATATAAGAGATCTATCTATAATTTGGAGGGGAGACGGAAAAGTTGATTGAAAACCGCGAACTCTACTCATTTGAGGAAACCGATGAACCGGCCATCCCGGAAGATTCGGATCTTGAAACGGAATTTGAAAATGCCGAAACCGGTCCTCCCAAGTTTTTATACCAATCAGTAGTTGCAGTTTTGGGTTTAATGATCGCCATATCACTCTGCCGTCTCGAACAAGGATGGGCGCATTGGGCCCGGGAACGGCTTCATTATGCGGTTAACGCTACCTCTCAAGCTACTTTCGGAGTCCTTTGGGAGTCGCCGTTTTTTCAAAATATCGTTCGGAACGGAAGAAACTTTATCCGGCTTGAAAAGGTGACTCAAACCATGTCCGGTTCGGGACTGGCTCCTGATGTTAGTGAGTTGGTTCTTGAAGACTCCGTATGGCCTGTCCCGGGTAATATCATCAAGGAATTTGGGGGGAACGGTCCTCAGAGCCGGTTCGATTCGGGCGTGATCGTGGAAACTACGGCTCAAGCGAGGGTAATTGCGGTGGCAACCGGAACGATCGTCCGGGTTGATTCAATCCCAGGCGGATGGTTGGTTGAGATCGATCATGGTTCGGGTTGGAGTTCGGTTTATCAACCAATGAATCAAGTCCAGGTCCATCAAGGCCAGTTGGTCAAGACCGGCCAAATCATCGGCCGGTTAGGCATCGGGAATAACGGAAAGAGCAAACTCTTTTTAGAGATCAAACAAAATAACGAACCGGTAAATCCCCGGACCGTGATCCGTTAATGCGCCTTAAAATCAGTATTGATCCTTTTACCATCTTTTTTTTCCTTATCTTTTTTGGGGCCGGGATTTATTATGGAAACCTGTTAACCGTTATTTTACTCTGGTTGGCTTTGTTGCTTCATGAAACAGCCCATTTGATCTTCGCTGAACTATTCGGGTATCAGGTCCAAGAATTCAAACTGACTCCGCTCGGGGGGTGCATGGTCATTGACG
>JBLNDC010000047.1:0-7092 GCA_050261255.1 Bacteroidota bacterium | reverse complement strand
TCCGGTGACCTGGGAGGAATTATCCGATGTCCATCCGGGAATGTTTAACATTCGCAACGTTCCTGAAAGATTAAAGCGAACCGGTGATTACTTTAAACCGTTGCTCTTTCTACAGCAAGTGTTGCCGAATTCGCTCCTCAACTCATGACTCTCAGCAACGGCATTATTCAAATCCCGACTATACCGTTACTTATTATAAATCGGTTGTCCCGCCACTTGATTCCATGCAAGCTCCATTTCGAATTCACCACAGACGGGTAAGTGATCGGATAATTCATTTTCGTACACTTTCAATCGTTTTAAAACCAAATTGGGACTGCTAAAGATCATATCTATTTCCGGCCCCAATTGGCCATTGCGCAATCGCAGAGTCCCTTGTGGCGGAGACGGTTCATGTTTAATCCAATTTCTTTTGATTAAAGCCATTCCGGGGTCATCCGAACCCTGATTAAAATCCCCGGTGATTATTAACGGATCGCCTAGCTGAACGCCAAAATTGACGATCCTGCTTACTTGGACTAAACGTTCTGAATCAGATAACCCTAGATGAGTGGTTAAAAAATTAACCCTTGCCCCGCCGGCCTGGACTTGAACAGCCAGATAATTTCGGGGTTCAAGGTTTCCGGGTAGGATTTCATCCCAAATGTTAATAAACGGATATTTACTTAAGATGAGATTCCCAAAAGAACGCTTATAATTACGTTTTATGGTAGCGGAAAAAGCAGGATGCATCTCAAGTCTCTCCGCTAAAAAGCCTACCATATCCTGATAATTGGTTTTTTGGGACCAAAAACGGCTTACTTCTTGAAGTCCGGCTAAATCCGGTTTGATTAGGCCAATAAATTCAGCTATTTGTCGGAGATTATACTTTTCATAATGGTTTATCCCATTATGGATGTTAAAAGTGAGGACTTTTAGATTCATACTAATATACTATGTTAAAATTACCATCATTATGGTTTATTCTCCCATGCCAAACTTTAACAATTATTCTTGGTAAAAAAACTACCCAAATCCATCGAATAATTTGTCCCGAGCTGAATAATAAAGAAGATTTATACGAAAAATATCTTCCTGTAAGAGACCTGCTTTTTTCTTAGAAAAATCTTATCCAAATGCAGTGATTCCTATTTTCAATCTTTCCTACAACATTTCCTGTTTCAGGCAAATTTTGTCACGAATAGTAGTATAGATCCGGTTTAAAACGGCAATATTATAAAAGTTAATTGCAAGCTTAAGAAAGGGGGATAGGAATGACCCGAGAGGAATTGGCGGGGAAAACAAAAACTAAACTAGTAGAGATCGCCAAATCGTTAGGAGTAAAAGGTGTCTCCAAACTTACTCGGGATGATCTCATTGAGCATATCTTACTTTTAGATCCGCCATTTTCTGCCAATCCCAATCAAGAAAAGGAGATATCTCAACATTTAAACAATACCCTGGTAGATACTGATCCGTTATACGTGCAGCCACCTTTACCCGAACACTTGACCGGAGTATCAGTAGTAGAAAATAGAGAGACTCAAATCCCTCAAAATTACAACGACACCGGTATTGCATTAATGGTCCGGGATCCTTATTGGTTATATTCTTATTGGAATATCAACCACGATACCAAGGAGCGCATCACCTCGGTCCACGGTCGCTGGGAAGAATTACCTTTGGTCTTAAGGGTTTATGATACTACTGATGTCAATTTCAATGGTTTTAACAGCAACTACTATTTTGACATCCATATCAACCATCAGGCCACTAACTGGTATATCCATGTGGGAGGGCCAAATCGGACTTTTTGCGTAGATTTTGGATTTATCCAAGCAAACGGTGGCTTTTATACGATTGTCCGCTCCAACTCAGTAACTACACCCCGGGATAATATCTCCGACGTGATTGATGAAGAATGGATGGTTATTGAGGAAGATTTTCGCCGGCTCTATCGGTTGGCCGGCGGAGAAATGGGTAACAGTTCTGCAGAACTGGTTGAGGCACTGATTAAACGGTTAGAAAGGGAAATCGGTTCCGGAGTAGTCAGCAGTCTGGCAAGTCCGGTTAAATTCCAACCTAAAGAACGTAAATTCTGGTTAGTATTAAATACGGAACTAATTGTCTATGGAGCCACCGAGCCTGATGCCCAAGTTTTCATCCAAAACGAACCGATTAAGCTTCGTCCGGATGGTACATTCACGATTCGTTTCGCCTTGCCCGACGGAACACAAAATATTCCGGTAACAGCTCATTCGGCCGATGGGGTAGACTCTATTACCATCACCCCAATCGTCTCCAAGCAGACAACCTAGTAAATAAATTGCTTTTTTTGAACCACGTCAATATTCTATTCTGTAACTAAGGTACCTGGCGTTTCAAAATATATTGATCTAATTGACGTGGGAGACTACATAAGGAGTTGATCTGATGGAAAAAGGGTACCTGGCTTTGGTTTTTCATGCTCATTTGCCATTTGTCCGCCATCCGGAATATCCTGATTTTTTAGAAGAAAATTGGTTTTTTGAAGCCATTACCGAGACTTATATTCCGTTATTGAAGGTTTTTCAACAATTGAATAATGATGGCGTCAAATATCGGATTACCATCAATCTCTCACCGCCTCTGCTGTCAATGTTTAAAGATTCATTATTACAGCAACGGTATTTAAAGAAGATTGAAAACTTAATCGAGCTTTCCGAAAAAGAAGTGGAACGGACCAGATGGATGCCGGAATTTCACGACTTAGCCAAAATGTATTTGGAGCATTTTCGCTTTTGTCATTATTTTTTCGCGGAACAAAACCGTTGCGATTTGACCAACGCTTTCCGGCAACTCGAAGAGTCGGGAAATATTGAAATTATCACCTGCGCGGCTACCCACGGTTATCTGCCGTTAATGTTAAACCCCGTAGCGGTCCGAGCCCAAATAAAGCTCTCCGTCCAATACCATTATCAAACTTTAAACCGCTTTCCGCGCGGTATTTGGTTGCCTGAATGCGGGTATTACCCAGGGTTGGATGAGATTCTTAGAAGCGAAGGGTTACGATACTTTTTTACTGACGCCCACGGCGTCCTTCATGCTTCTCCCCGTCCTAAATATGGTGTCTTTGCGCCTATTTATTGCCCTTCAGGGGTTGCGGCTTTCGGAAGGGATCTGGAGTCCTCTAAACAAGTATGGAGCGCCAACGAAGGTTATCCGGGAGACTATGATTACCGGGAGTTTTACCGGGACATCGGCTATGACTTAGAATATGATTATATCCGTCCTCATCTCCCAGCCAACGGTTTAAGGGCCTTTACCGGCCTCAAATATTATCGGATCACTGGGAAAACCATGGACAAACAGCCTTACAGTATTTGGGCAGGTAAAGAAAAGGCTGCGGTTCACGCCGGGAATTTTATGTTCAACCGCGAACAGCAAATCGGATATCTAGCTTCAATTTTAGAACGGAAACCGATTATCGTATCTCCCTATGATGCCGAACTTTTTGGGCACTGGTGGTTTGAAGGCCCTTACTGGCTTGATTATTTAATCCGGAAAATCACCTTCGATCAGAATACCATCAAACTGATTACCCCCGGAGATTATTTGGAAGTTTATCCCCGCAACCAAGTTTCTACGCCGTCAATGTCCAGTTGGGGATATAAAGGGTACAATGAAGTATGGCTTGAAGGTAGCAATGATTGGATCTACCGCCATCTTCATAAAGCGGCCGATCGGATGGTGGAATTGGCTCAATGTTTTCCTCATGCCGAAGGAGACCTGAGACGGGCTTTGAATCAAGCAGCCCGCGAGGTTTTACTTTTACAAAGCAGTGATTGGGCGTTCATTATGAAAACAGGAACTATGGTCGAATATGCCGTAAAAAGAACCAAAGCCCATATCAATCGGTTTAACAATTTATACGACCAGATCAAGTATAACCGCATTGATTCTAATTACTTAAAACAAGTAGAAGAAAAAGACAATATTTTTCCCGATTTAAGTTATCTAATTTACAACCCGGATTATTCATCATTCGAGCCCTTAACGGAAGTGGCCGCAGCGCAAGTTTAAAAGTTTAGAATACAGAATCAAGAAAACAGAAGACAGTAAAGCATGTGAAACTTTGAAGGTCTTGCCAAAAAACCATCAAAGCTTAATCTCACATTCTTCTGACTTCTGTCTACTGGTTTCTGTTTCGTGTCTTTTATCTAGTCTTTAAGAAAATTCCCTCTCCTCGAACCGGCTTAGAATATAAGTAAACCCATAAGCCAAACAGGTTCCAAATGCTACCACACCGGAATCATTAATCAAAAAAGCTGCCAATCCCGATAAAATAATCCCTTCCCAAACTAAACGTTCATTTTGATCAACCATTTTTTTAGCGATTAACCGGTTTACCATAGCGATGGCCGCCGTTAATAAAATCGTTTTAGTCCAAGCGCTATAAATAATCAATTTGAAATTCATCGCCGCTTTTCTCGAAAAGATTTGCCAAGTTTGGGCGAGGTTTAAATCAAATAGAAGTTGGAAAAAACGTCCCAAGTGAGTCTGGAGCTCCGGGTCTCTACGACTATCCCATAAACCAATTAAGGCTATCCCTATAATAATGACGCCAAAGGCCAACCAAATTTTGTTGTTTTTCCAATCCAAATTATATAACCTATATGTATAAAATGAAAATCCCACCAGCGCAGCTAAGGTTCCTCCAAAATTAATTCCAAATTGGGGCCATCCCAAAGTAATTACGGATAAACCCATAATTACCAATGCAGGCCATTTACATTTGGTTTTTTCAGTGACCAAATGTGCTAAAACTAAGGAGACCGCCAAAAAAATGCCCATATATTCATTACCGATTCCATAATACCTAGAACCGGCTACAGCGCTATAACCTAGTGCCGAAAAGCGGATCAAATTCCAACCCGTAAGTTGATCAATAATAAGTCCTCCCCATAAACCCAGAGAAAGAAGTAGATATCTTTGGTTTGTCGTTTTAAGCCTGATCACCAAAACCGATAGAATCAATGCCGATAAGAACAAACCAACCTCCTGCCAGAGTACGATTGGGGTTAAAGGCATAATTAACATTGCCAAAGGTAATACGGAGATGATTATTAATAAAAACCCTTTACCAAGCCTTTTATTTAATAAAATACTAAGAGTGGCAGCCAGCCAACCGGTGGAAATTATCCATAAATACCAATCCAGTAAAGAACGCTGCGAGGAGTTCATCTGATTAATTTTAGCGTTTAAGAGCTTTAACTTGTTGAGATGTTTAGCGGAGGGAATGGAACGAATAGTTCTCCCAGCGGAAACACCGCTTGACTCTAATCCCGCCATATTAACCAACGTCGGCAAAAGATCAATATTAGCCACTAACCCTTCCCAATTAGTTGTCCCTGAGGTCAATAAACCTTTGGGATAACCTGAGCCTCTAATCATAACTGGAGCCAACATACTTCGTTTGGTAACTCCTTCTCTCGATAAAGAGGGGCTTAATATTACCATCCGGAATCGATCAGAAGGCCAATTTTTCCGGGTAATCTCTCCCACAAAGCGATCGAGGCGTTCCCAGATTTCCTCCTTTAACCGTAAATATTGTTCGGAAAGGATCTCTTCTCGAAACCGGTCTAACCGGGCAAAATCTCCGAATTCAACTAGGATCAAGCTACGAGGTTTAATTTGTCGTTCAATTTCGGTTAATACTTGTTGGGAGTCAAAGCGGTAACGATATGGAAAAGTACGATCGGTTTCATTGATCGCCATCCCCACCGAACCACCGTCCACAATGCCCTTTTGGTCCATCAGAGTATAACCGCCGGCACGGCTTAGTTCCGCGAAAGTATCCTGGTCGCTGTAAAGATATGTTTTCCAGCCGTTAGATCTAAAAATTTGGCCTAATAATCCGGGTTGAAGCGGAAAATCCTCATCTTCAGCCTGATTTACCAGCCGACTAATCTCGGGCACTAGCAAAAGATCAGTTCCCGGTTGTAATCCCGTGCTCCATCTCCAGAAAGACCCCGATTTCCAGGATAATATCGGTTCTTCGGATTTAAAAGCACCGCTTTTCAGCGGCGGAGCAAAGCTTCGATTGCCGCTTCCCAGAGTTAAAAAGCCGCTCTCAGTATTGTTGTAACCGCTACCGGTCCGGACGCTCATTACCCCACAGGCAGACTCCTCAAGGAACCTCCGAATAGCTGAGTGTTGACATTCCAATAACTCTACACTTTCGACTTTATCGATGGCTAGAACGATAATCGGCTGATCCTGTTCGATGATCCGATCTGCCGGCAAAGCTTTCGAATCAGTCGAAATCAATATTAAACCAGCTAGGATAAATCGAGCAATTTTTCCGGGAAAACGGTTCATTTTTCCACTCCCACTTATTGATGACTCATCCGCAAGATAACGAAGCAAGAAAAATCATAAAAAAAAGACATTTTTAAATTCCCCAGCCCATCTATCTCCTATCTTCCGACTTCTGGCTTCTATCTCTTCTTCGATTAAATCCTGAACTCTAATAGAATACTTCCTCCAAACACAAGCCCTTAGCTGGAGCGGTCGGACCGGCGATAGTCCGGTCCCGTTTCTCGAAGATGACCTTGAATTCCTCAATGGACAATTTATCATTTCCTACTAAAATTAAACTCCCGACTATATTGCGGACCATATGATACAAAAACCCGTCAGCGTTAATGGTTAGTTTAATGAGAGGACCCTTTTGTTCCAAGCGGCAAAAGCGAATAGTCCGAATGGTATTGTTCACAGTTGACCCTGCTGCCTGAAAACTCTTAAAATCATGCTTACCAAGGAGTAAACCAATGGCCGACCTCATTTTGTCCAAATCCAATTGATGGCGGTAATAATAGACAAAAGCACGCTCAAAAAGCGGCCGTATTTGATCATTATAAATTGAATAAGAATAGGTTTTGCTTTGCGCCGAATAACGGGCGTGAAACTCCAAACCCGTTTCGGCTATTGATTTAACTAAGATATCCTCCGGTAATAGACTGTTAAGCGCTTTATGTATTTTAGCAACCGGCATTTGATTCTCTATTTTGAAGTTCACAACCTGGCCTCGGGCGTGAACTCCGGCGTCGGTCCTGCCCGCTCCAATAGTAG
>JBLNDC010000046.1:0-9973 GCA_050261255.1 Bacteroidota bacterium | reverse complement strand
AGAAAGGGTCAGCATTTATGTGGATAACGATGTTTCTGGTAAAGTTACCATTAGTTTAAATAATGTCACCTTCATTGAAGCATTGACGATCTTGACCAAAAATAACAATCTTACTTTTACTAAAACCGATAATATCTATTACATAAAACCCCTTGAAGATCCCGTCTTAAATGTCCAATATACCAATGGCAAGTTATATCTTGAAGCCAAAAGAATTAAACTCTCATCTCTCTTAGAAACTGTCTCCCAAAAAAGCGGGGCCAACCTCGTCCCAGCTCCTGAGTTGCAAGAAAAAATTTCAATCGTCATCGGTCCTGCTCCTTTAGAGGACGCCATCCAGGCTTTATTGTCCCAATCCAATTGCATTGGGGAAAAAATCGGTGAAGTCACCGTAGTCCGGAAAAAAACTACCGCACCATATTCTTTCACCGTCAACTACCAAGATAAACTTTTAACAATTGACGCCCGCGACATCCCATTGCCCGTTTTATGCCGCTCCATTACCGAAAAAACCGGGATTTCCATCGTTCCCGATCAAAACCTTAACCTAAATATCACCGTCTTTTTTCAAAATTTATCAATCCCCGATAGCCTGGCGGTTTTTTGCGAACCAAACGGATTGATCTTTTTCAAAGAAGGCGACGCTTGGCGAATAACTCATAAGAGCGGAACTTATCGGGTTCGTTTTAAGGACAATTTACTTACGGTAGATGCCGACCAGATTGATATCTCGGTCCTGGCCAAAGAAATTGCAAGACAAACCGGGATCAATATTATGTTGGACCGGGATGTCCGGGGAATGGTATCCGCCCATTTTCAGAATCTTCCCTTGTTTCAAGGGTTATCCATTATTTTGGAAAACCAAGGTTGGATCATAGAAAAACAACCTAACCATTATATTATCAGGAATGATACTACCCAAAATAAAAACATTCGGGTCTTTTACAATCCGGAAACCAAACTCTTTAACATCGATGTCAAAAACGCTCCTTTGACTCAGATCCTTGACGAAATGGCCCGGAAGGCCGATCTCAATCTGGTGGTATTGTCCCAAGTCAATTGGACTGTCAATAACATTAGGCTTCAGGGCTATAGTTTCACTCAAGTCATGGATTTTTTGTTTAAAGGGACTATCTTTACCTATCAATTTATCGATAACACTTATTTGGTAGGTGATGGGTTAATCGTCCGACCGGAGAACAGCAGTTTCGCCACTGTAAAAATCTACCCTATCAAATATATGAAGTCAGAGCAAATGCTCAACTCCTTGCCCCCGGTTTTCCCACGAGCTAATTTTATTCAGATTCCCGAGAAAAACGCTTTGGTGGTCACCGGTCCGGAAGCCATTCATAAACTCTTCACCGATTATCTGGCTCAAATCGATATCGCTACCATCGAAGACATGACTGAAGTGATTAAAATCAAACACCTCAAAGCTGAAGATGTCTTGAAGTTGATTCCGCCCTCGATCCCCAAAACCGATTTGATTGTCTTGAAGGAAGCCAACGCCATCGTTGTTAGAGGCCCTCAAAATTTAATTCATCAGGTCCAAAGTTATATCGATAAAATCGACCAAGTAAATCCATTAATCGTCTTTGACATAAATGTAGTCCAGATTTCAAATTCCAAAGGTTTTTCTTGGAATCCACCTAGTGGTGTATTTAAGCTCGATGATGGAAAGAAACTGGATTTCAACTCTAAAGAGGGTGAGTTTTCATTAACTGAAACCATTACCAATATTGGTGCAGGAGCAGGCAGTACCGAAACAGTTACTAACCTTATTGGATCTTTAAAAATTCAATTGCAAAATGGAAATGCGAAAATCGTAGCCAACCCGACTATAACCACTCTAAATGGATATCCCGCCAAATTTAATGTTTCCACCAAACGGAATTACGAGGTAATTACGTCGGAAACAATAACAACGGATGGCGCTAAAGACACTGATACAGCTGTGAAAACCTATGAATCCGGTTTAAAGATTAGCATTACTCCCTGGGTATCAGCAAACAACCAAATTACCATGGAAATTAAGCCGGAAATTAGTGAATTCGGCGATCCCGCCGAAGGCAGCAGCCTACCTAGCACCTTTGAACGTTCCAGTGAAACCACCATCCGGGTAAACGATGCCCAAACTATTGTAATCAGCGGTTTGAAGAACACCCGTAAAGAAAAAACTGTATCAAAAGTCCCGATTTTAGGACATATACCCATTATCGGCTTATTCTTTACTCACTCTTCGACCAAGGATGTTCAGGATGAGTTTGTGATCGTGATCACACCTACACTGGTATTCGACCAATCAGTTCCAAAGCGGATTCTTGAGGATTACAACCCAACTTTAAAATTCGAGATTGATCCGGACTCGGTGACTGAGGAAGAAAAAAAGAAGCACAAATTGAAATAAAACGAAGTCGTTAACTGGATCACAAAAGTAGGGTCACCCCCTACTTTTAAACTATACATACGCCGAAACCGTTGTCCCTTCACCAGGGGCCGATTCGATCTTAAAATCGCCCCCGGCCTCCGCCACTCGTCGGCTCATTCCCCTAACTCCCAAATGCCCCTTATTGTCTAACTCCGTTAACTCAAACCCTTTTCCGTCATCCTGAACAGATAAATATCCATGCCCGCTTTCAATCTTTAAGTTGACCCTTACCTTTTCGGCCTTCGCATGCCGGACTATATTATGCAAGGATTCCTGAAGCACTCGGTAAATCACCAATCGTCGCTTCTCATCCACTTCACCTTCATCACCGGAGAAATAGCAATCTATATCCAGGTTATACCTTCCCCGAAAGAGTTTCGCCATATTTTCCAAAGCCTCAAAAAAACCTTTTTCATTTAAAGTTACCGGTTGCAGTTCAAAAATCATTAATCCCATCTCAGTCTGGACTTCAGCGACCATCTCCCGCAGCCCGGCAATGATCTCCTTTGCTTTCTCCGGCTCGCGTTCCCAAAAATATTGTAATGTGTTCAAATTAAGACTGATTCCAAAAAGGTTTTGTGATACCGAATCATGCAACTCCCGGGCGATTCGGTTTCGTTCTTCGATCACCGCCAGCTTCCTATTTTCGATCTCCAGTTTAATCCGTTCGTCCTTTTCAGCGGTGTAACACCAAAATAATCCGACCATTACCGAAGCTACTCCCACTGCCAGACTGGTTCCCATTACGATCTGATGATTGGGAAAAAAATCATAAATGAATGACCGGTAAAAACTCGCAGTAAAATAAAACAAAACAGCGCTTACAACATATCTGACAATTAGCTGGGCCAACATAAACAATTTACTCGGGGCCGAACGGTAAATAGTTTCAGTCAAGAACCAGTTGCCTAAAGTAATTATAATACCCGCTATCAATCCGAAAAGAAGGTAATATAGCAAAAGGCGGACACTGATTGAACCTTCAAATGTTAAAAAAAACATCATGGAAATTCCAATCCCTATTAGACCGCCCCATTTAATCCATTCAAATAAGGTTCGCATCCTTTCACCCTCCTAGGATTTTTAGTTTGATGGCTTTAATTGCCGCCTGGGTCCGGTCTTTCACACCCAATTTATGAAGAATATTACTGATGTGAGTTTTAACGGTCGTTTCGGAAATGTGGGACAAAACGGCGATTTCCTTATTTGATTTGCCTCTAACCAGTAATCCAAGAATCTCTTTTTCCTTTAAAGTCAACGGTTCAAAGGATTGCGGCGTGGTGACCCGCTGCATTAATTTCTTTGTGATTCGGGGATGCAAAACCGGCTCCCCGTTTCGGGCCGCGATAATGGCTTCCGCTAATTTTTCAGGAGGGGAATCCTTCATTAAATAGCTCAGAGCGCCGGCTTCAATTGCGGCGATTACCTCATCATCCTCGCAGAAGCTAGACAAAACGATCACCTTGACGCGCAAGTCCGCCTTTTTAATGTTTTTTGTCAATTCGACCCCGCTCCAACCAGGAAGATGAAGATCGATGACTGCTACATCGGGCTCACTTTTTTGAATCTCTTCCCAGGCCGTCTCCCCGTCCCCAGCCTCTCCAACTACTTCAATTCCACTTTGGGTAGCTAGAAATGTTTTTAAACCTTGACGGACCAAAGGATGATCATCTACGATAAAAACTCTGATCAACTCCGCACCCCCTTTTTACCATATTTTTCTGCTCCCTTCCCAAAATACCTTTATTGAACGCTACTATAATTGAATCCTACCGCAAATTGTGCGAAAGTTACCATTATGGTATTTGGGCTGGCAACAATCGTTAATATTTTTATTGTTTTTCTTCTTTGAACTACTGTACAAATAGAAATCTTATTTTATTTGATTGCCCCAACCGGACATACTCTTCCACATTCCCCACAAAGAATACATTCGGTATCGATCACTTGTTTGCCTTGGCTTATATTGAACATGACATCGATATCCATCGGACATTTCTGGTTGCACTTACCGCATTTGATGCAACCTTTACCCGAAGGACCGATTTTAATCAGTCTTAACCTGCTCGGTAACTTCATCACCAAGGAAACAGGACATGCAACCTTGCAAAATGCACGCCGATCTTTTAAGATGAACGCCAATGGTATTCCAATCAGATAATAGATACCGTTTCCTAAAAACATCCAAACCATTTCACTCCGATTCAGATATTCCGCCCGGACATCATAGTTTAAGAAAAATACGAGTATTAACGGGAAAACAATTGAAATTCCCAGGGATACGTAACGCATTTTTTTAAGCCCCGGCCTTATTCGACCTTCCTTTTTAATCGGTAACCATTCCAAAACCGCCGCCGTCCAACAAGCCCAGCCGCAAAAACCGCGCCCCCAGATTAAGGGCCCGAATACTTTAGCCACCGCGTAATGGATTACTCCTTTGGAAAAAAAGCCGATCGAAAGAAGCAGTACAATACCTTCCAGTTGAAAATTTTCATTATTAAAAACCGGAACAAAGAGGAGCAAAATCGGGAAAATCAGGATTAATGCAACCCGTCTCCCCAAACTTACTCTTTCCGACGTCAATTTGGTTTGGATATATATTCCCATCGAGATCGCAAAACCAATCCATGGAAAGATTATCCAGAAACCCCACCAGCCTAGCGCCAAATATAAGGATGAGGCGATTATTAGGCCGATTATTGTCGGCATTACTACTAATATTATCTCCCTAAAATCATTCCGGACATAGTTTGGCCTGGTTTTCAAAGACATGATTATCACCTCTTTCAAAATTATCACTTTTATTATAAAACTCAACCCAAAATAATAAATCATTCTAGGATACTATTTTAAAAATAAAAAAGTAGGAGCCATTTTTCCTACTTTGGAAGGATGTTACTTATTCTCGATTCCCTTTATACCAATTCCCTGTAACACTCGGTGTTATCTCGACCAATCTCCTCCACTAAGTACTTCCAATAACGGGCCGGTAGATGTTGCTTTTGGAGTTTGGGATTGGATCGTTCTCGAATTTCAATATTTTGAAAGTAAACATTCCAAAGTTTCTGCCATTCCAGTTCCTCGTCGGAGAAACAATCTGAGTCAAGTCGAGCCTTTTCCAACTCCGGTTTTAGTTTTACTTCCTTTAAAAACCGGATCTCATACCCATCATAAAGCACTCCGCAGTTCCGGCGCCGGTCGTGTATGAACCAGCGTTGGTCGGCGAATCTTTTCCGAAAATGCTCAGCCAAAAGGGGGCTAATCTGATGGTCCGGTTCAATTGGGGCATAGAAAAAACCGGGCTGGATCTCGCGGAACCTAATAATTCCTTTAAAGCGGCATACTTCTTTAGCTACCTTTTCACCGGTTTTTTTGATCTTCAGCACTACCGGGTCGGTTAATTTGGTTTCAATCTTTTCTCCGGCAATTACTTTATGAAGGTATTCACAAAGCGTGACTTCGCTGCCGGGTTCTTCGGAAAGATAACAATAAAGCACATTCTTTAATCCTTCTCGGGATAATTTTTTTAAGATTTTCCCTAAAAACTCTTTGGCTTTTTCAAAATCGGTCTCAATTTCCCGGGTCTCGACGAACAAATTCAGCTCAAATTTAGCCATGGTGACAATCTGTTCCGGAACCTCATCCCGCTCAATCGCCTCACAAACCGCAGATAAAAAACCATCAAAAGTACCGTCGTAAATGTAATAAAGCATTGATCCCTCCATTAAATTTGTCTTTGTCTATGGTTCCAAGCTTAGCGTTTCGCGTTCCGAGTTTCGGGTCCAGAATTCCAAGTCTATTGTTTTGATTTATGGTCTAAGGTTCCAAGCCCATCGTTCCGCGTTTCGCGTTCCGAGTTTCGGGTCCATAATTCCCAAGTCTATTGTTTTGATTTATGGTCTATGGTTCCAAGCCTATCGTTCCGCGTTCCGCGTTTCGCGTTCCGTGTTTCGGGTTAAGTTTCGGGTCCATAATTCCAAGTCTATTGTCTTGATTTATGGTCTATGGTTCCAAGCCTACCCCGAGTCCCGGGTTTCGGGTTTCGCGTTCAGATTGCTTCATTGACAAAACGGTAAAAAACGCGGAACGTTGAACGCGGAACACGGAACGATCCATCTTCGAATCACAGTGAAAATAAAGGTATCTGCAATTCATTCTCGACTTTGATTCTTTTAGCCGTCTTGTCGCTCAGAGCTTGTCTCAATAAGACCGGGTTATCGATCTTTTCGAGATACTTTCCTTGGCAGGTCAAAAAATATCTGGCCCGCTTCAACACCACTCCCAATTTCCCCAAATTATTAAAGGAGAGTGGCCCATGACGTCTGGCATTAATAATCTGCCGCGCTGATTTCAATCCAATCCCCGGCACCCTGATCAACATTTCATAATCAGCCCGATTCACCTCCACCGGGAAAATACTCATATTTCGCAATGCCCAACCCGTTTTCGGGTCTAGTTCCCGGTCTAAAAACGGTTCTCTGGGGTCCAATAATTCCGCAGCCTGAAAACCATAAAACCGAAGCAGCCAATCCGCTTGGTAAAGACGGTTTTCCCGCCTAAGCGGCGGATCAGACAAGGCAGGTAAAAGAGAACTGTGGTTAACCGGTACATACGCCGAATAATATACCCTTCTCAAGTTAAATTTTCGGTACAGCCCCTCCGCTAATCTGACGATCTGAAGGTCGCTTTCAGGAGTAGCGCCCACAATCAACTGGGTGCTTTGGCCTGCCGGTACGAAGTGGGGAGCTTTGCGAAAGACTTTCCTTTCTTCTTGATTGCGATCGATTTGGCTCTTCAAATACGAAAAAGAGGTTAGAATATTATTTTTGGATTTGTCCGGCGCCAACAACTTCAAACCTCTTTCCGACGGCAGCTCAATATTGGTGCTGAGCCGGTCAGCGAATAACCCGGCCGTTTGCAGCAGTTCCCGGCTAGCTCCGGGAATCGCTTTTAAATGAATATAACCATGAAAATTATGGTTCAACCTAAGTTCCTTAGCGATCCGGACCATCAATTCCATGGTGTAATCGGCGTTTTTTAAAATCCCGGAACTTAAAAAAAGGCCCTCGATATAATTACGCCGGTAAAAATCAATGGTCAGTTTGATTACTTCAGCCGCTGTAAAAGCGGATCTCGGTATATCGTTGCTGCGACGGTTCACACAGTAAGCACAATCATAAATACAATAATTAGTTAATAGTACTTTCAACAATGAAATACACCGGCCGTCCCGGACCAACTATGGCAAATCCCGGAAACCGAGGCATTGCCCAGCCCGTTCCCTGAATTGGCGCGGGTACTGCCGCTCGAAGCGCAAGAAACGTCATATTTTGCCGCTGCAGCCAAGATGCCGAGTTTTCGATCCAGATCCATTACCATACTTACCCCACTTTATTTAACTCGAGTCCGACAATCAAACGCTACAAGTATGAAATTTTCCCAAATTTTTAAACTATCTACTATCCGCCGAGTAGAAGTAAATTGCCCCTTATGATTAAATTATATCAAGAACATATGTTCGGGTCAACTCTAATATTGTGATATCCAAATGATATATGCATATACTATCTATATATTCAAATGTTATTGAGTTTCACAAAAGATAACATATTCCAAATTTAAGGAATTGCATAATTCATAATTTAAGCTTTGGCTCAGGATATATTGATAGATACATTCGGGCTAGTCACTATCTATTGTGGCCAAAGGGTTTATTAAGGTAATTATGCAATTCCCTCAATTGTTAAAAAAGAGGGGAGTTTTAATGATGCCGAAATTATTGTGGTTATTATTAACGGTTCTTTTTATCTTTTCCGTTGTAGAAGTCAATGCCGAGGAGCGGTGGAGGTTAATTTTAGATGGTGAACAGATCAAGCATTTTTTTGATGTCGATAGTATTAAAGTGGTAAGTGATAATGATAACAATCGAATTTACTTGGATGTCTGGATCAAAGTCGCTTATAACGGGACCGAAAAAAACACTTACCGCGAAAGTTTGCGAAAAGCTCAAATTCCGACTCAAGGTTATGAGAACTTCGGTTACGCTATTAATCATGTCTTATTTGAAGATGGAAGAGTCTGTCTCCTTGGTGTCTACGATTATACCAACACAGGGGTAATTCTTCGTTCTTTCGATTCTCCCTTAAGACATTGGTTGGATATTGTTCCCGGATCAACTATTGAAGTATGGTATCAACAGGTAATGGCTTTCGCTACCGCTAACATGAGAACGATTATTGAAAGAATGCGTGATTATACAGGAGAGAATGGAAGTAGTCATTTTTTTATTTAAATTTCAAATTCAACAGATTTGCAAGACAAGTACTAGGATTGATAGATAAGGGCCCAACTATAAATTTGGATAAATCCCGGTTAATTACTATGGAGTAAGTTAATAATAAACATAGCCTTAATTAATCAAACCAATCCCTTTTGATAATCATGCAACTATTTACAAACGGCTATCGTCATATCAAACGTTACCGCCAGATCATCAACGTCATAAGCAAGCATGGTCTCGGCCACTTACTCGATTTTATCGGTTTAAAAAACCCCCTCCGTTTCCCCGGACAACAAAAAAAGGTCAATGCTTACCGGAGTACCGCGCTTAGAATTAGAATGGTCCTTGAAGAGTTAGGCCCAGCCTTTATCAAACTCGGGCAATTATTGAGTATCAGGCCGGATCTACTCCCTCCCAACTATCTCATTGAACTTGAAAAATTACAGGATCAAGTCGCTCCGGTTAGTTTCGACAAAATAAAAGAAAACATCGAATCCGAGTTGCAGCTACCGATTTCAGCTATTTTTTCGGAAATCGAACCGAATCCCATCGCTGCAGCGTCAATCGGGCAAGTTCATTCCGGGAGGTTGCTTACAGGAGAAGCGGTAGTTGTAAAGGTACAGCGTCCCGGTGTCAAAAAAATCGTGGCAACCGATTTGGAAATTTTGGGAGATTTCGCCCGTTTCCTTGAATCCCGGACCGAGTGGGGCCGCACATATAATATCGTAGGTTTAGCCGATGAATTTTCCCGGACGATCCGTGATGAACTCGATTACACCATAGAGGCTGGAAATGCCGATCGGTTTGCCAAAAACTTTCAAAACGATCCTTCGGTTAGGTTCCCGAAGGTTTTTTGGAAATATTCGACCCGGCAAATATTAGTTTTAGAAGCTGTTGACGGAATAAAAATAAATAACTCCGCCGGTTGCGAGGAATTTGAAGTTAATAAAACACTAGCCGCTAAAAATTTGGTCAACGCCATCCTTAAACAATTATTAATTGATGGTTTTTTCCATGCCGACCCTCATCCGGGAAATATTGTCCTTACACCGAATGGTGGTATTCTCTTTCTCGACTTTGGGATGGTGGGAAGATTAAATAACTGGATGCGGGAACGATTGGTCTTCCTGATGTTTAACTTAATCCAGGAAAACGTCGCCAATATCGTAGACATTTTAATGGAAATCGGCGATATTAAAGGGAATGCTAATCGCAAGGCTTTACGCCACGAAATCTTCTACCTCTTTGATAAATATTATCACCGG
>JBLNDC010000045.1:0-2736 GCA_050261255.1 Bacteroidota bacterium | reverse complement strand
AGGAAGCTCCTAAAAATGGGGCTTCCTTTTTTGGTGTAAAAAATTGGTGTAATTTAAAAGGTTAAAAACTTCTTGAAAATCGGGAGGGTTCTATTTTATCTAGAAGGGAATTGCTTATAGATGCGGAAATTTAAGATGAAAAGGACGGTGTTTAAATGGATAACCACCCGCAACTTACTGAAGAAGAAGTTGACTATATTTATGGTGTTATCAAATATTATGCCGAAAAATTTGGGCGGCCTAGACCGAATCCCGACAAAGATATTGAAAAAATAGTTACCAATGACCCGATTGCCCCTATTTCTTATAGAAACTTAAGCGATCTTGATAGGATTGTCTTAATTGAAGGGGCAATTAAACAGGATATTAAAGATAATGATTTTTTTGGGGCCTTATTTCGGTTGGATAAACCATATGGACTATCCGCTTTTGAAAACGTATTTGATTATATACCAGATCAGTATAAGTATGAAACATTTAGGGATGTTTATATGGCGGGTGAATATGGGTTTCAAGATATTCCCGAATCCATAATAACAAAGGTTTTTGAATTGGCCCCTAGGGATTTTAAGGATAAACTTAATGGCAAGATAGACAAAGATGGGTATCTGGTTGTTTATCGGGGTGAAGGTTCTAAATCTGCTCCCGTAGTTAAGGCTTATTCGTGGACACTAAGCAAAAAACAGGCTAAATGGTTCGCGTTACGATTCGATAATGAAGGAAATGTTTATAAAGCAAGAATCCATATAGACAAGGTAATTGACTATATTGAAGACAGGGAGGAAGAAGAAATCCTTGTTAGGGGTGAAGATGTTGAAATATTAGAAAAGATCAAAGTAAACTAAAGACTCTGATTTAAAATGATAAGTTAATAGGTTTTTAAACATCCAAATAAAATCGTGTTGTATGATCAATCGGCTTAGAAAGATACAAAGTCTTCCAGTAAGTAAGTTTATAGCCCCTCGATGCAGATCAATGCAGAGGGGCTTTTTTTATTTATAGGCATTATTGGGACAAATGGGACAGATATATTTTACAAGTCTTTATTGGTTTATGTAAATATTTGAACCATTCTATTTATGTAGTTTAGCCCAAATATCGAATTAAGAAGGAAAGTTTATCCCAGGTGTCAAATATAACCTAAGAAAACGGTTTAAGTGCAGATTAATCTAATATTAGAAGGTATCATTTGAGAAAGATCTCATGCCACAAAACGAAATAGTTAACAAGCTTAATAAGGCACTTGATTTGATCGATAAACAGATTGCTTTATATAGAGCGTATTATTCCATTAAAGAATGCTCTCCAGGAGGACAGAATTGGGACATTTGGCTGCTTTTCTATGATCGGATGAATGGCCCGCTTAGGCGTGAGATGCTTCTGCTTAGAGAAAAGATTAAAAAGAACGAGCCAGTTTCAGAAAAATGGCTGAAAGATATAACACAACTGAAATTTATAACTGAGATAACGAAAACCCCCGAACACGAAATAGAACAAAAATTGCGTTCAAAACTAAACTGGGAAAACGACATTATTATCCGTGATGTAAACCGAACTACCAGAAAAGTCAATCAACTACATAAGTTCTTAGAGGTTGTTTTAGGGCATGATCCTGAAAGAGATCGAGACATTTACTTTTGGTTAGCTGAATATTTACCCATGTTACAGGATATAGCTTTCGATAAAATAGATAGTAATAGACTTGGAAATGATACTCTCAAAAAGCTATCGGAGATGGAATATCAACTGGAAGAATTACGAAGACGTTTTGAGGAATATGGATACGATTAGATGTAAATTACAGGCGTAGTCACCTGGAGTAATGCGAGTGGCTTTTATTTTTCTTCTAATCAATTGAGTATGTAAGATTTGGGACAAGTGGGACAGATATTTTGTAACTTGGGTAAAGATATACTATCCTAAAACCGATAAATAATGAGAAGGTGGGATTAATTTGACAATTATTTATGAACCAGGTGGTAGAGCAAGAGAGTATGCTGCTTTAGCAGCTAATTGTATTCTGGATGTGGTCATGGGTGTAAATATTGTTATGCTCCTGATGTATTACATAGGAAAAGAGAGGTATTTCACCAGAATCCTACTGTCAGAGAGGCAGTTTTGGAACAATTTGAAAAGGACTGTCAACAATTGCATGGTAAAAATCCGCCGCCTGTGTTGCTTTCCTTTTCCACTGATCCATACCAACCAATTGATGAGGAACTTGCTATAACTCGTGAAGCTATTCGGCTATTACATAAATATGGTTTAGTGGTAGAAGATTCTTACCAAAGGTGGAACTAGGGCGATTCGTGATTTTGATTTACTAACAAGTCGAGATGCTTTTGCTACGACGCTCACCTTTCTTGATGATGGTAAGTCAAAGGAATGGGAACCTTGGGCGGCTTTACCTGGTGACAGGCTATTAGCTATGCAAGAAGCTCATAAGAGAGGAATTCGTGTGTGGGCTAGTTTGGAACCAGTTATTGATCCCGAAGAGAGTTTGGAAATTATTCGGCAGACACATGAGTATGTTGATCTTTATAAAGTTGGAAAGTTAAACTATAACCAGATAGAGAAAACTATAGATTGGCGGGAGTTCGCTGAAAATGCAATCATGTTACTACGAAAACTAAATTGCCAGATTGCCGGTTAAATTTTTAAGAATAAAATACCGGATTGCAGGAAAAAGAAGAGCGGACATAAAAGAACCTAGAAAAAAGGAAAAGGACCTTTTCG
>JBLNDC010000044.1:0-2574 GCA_050261255.1 Bacteroidota bacterium | reverse complement strand
GAGGTAGCGCTTTGCGCATCCAATCCTTTATCGACTCAGGATTCGGTTGCCGCCGCTTTAAACACGGTCTATGGGATTTCAACTTATGCTATCCGGGGTGAGGACGAAGAAATTCACTATCGCCATATTAATCAGGTGCTGGATATTAAACCTCAGATCACCATGGATGACGGCGCGGATCTTGTTAATACCTTACATACTAAACGGCCTGAATTGATTTCCGGTGTAATCGGAGGGACCGAGGAAACCACTACCGGGGTGATCCGGTTAAAGGCCATGGAGAAACAGGGGGTTTTAAAGTATCCGATTATCGCGGTTAATGACGCTCTAACCAAGCACATGTTTGACAACCGTTACGGCACCGGCCAATCGACCATTGACGGTATCTTGCGGGCTACTAATTTCCTAATCGCCGGGACTACCTTTGTGGTTGCGGGATACGGTTGGTGCGGCCGAGGCCTCGCCATGAGGGCGAGAGGCGCCGGGGCCAATGTAGTGATAACTGAGATCGATCCTTTAAAAGGATTGGAAGCGGTGATGGACGGGTTCCGGGTGATGGATATGGATGAAGCCGCCCGAATCGGCGATATTTTTGTAACCGTCACCGGTAATATCAACGTCATTGATGAGCGGCATTTTAAAGTGATGAAGGATGGAGCCATAGTTTGTAATTCGGGCCACTTTGACGTGGAAATCAATATTCCGGCTCTGACAAAGCTCTCCCGCGAAAAACTTCAAGCCCGGGAAAATGTGGAAGAGTTTATCTTGAATGACGGCCGGCGGATCAGATTATTAGCCGAAGGCCGCTTGGTCAATTTGGCCTCGGCCGAAGGGCATCCGGCGGTAGTTATGGATATGAGCTTCGCCAATCAGGCATTGGCCGCAGAATATATGTATAAAAATGCTAAGAACTTGGAAAAGAAGGTTTACCCGGTACCGGAAGCGATTGATCAGGATATTGCCAGGCTGAAATTGGCCAGTATGAACGTGAAACTTGAAAAATTAACTCCGGAGCAAGTGAAATACCTCGCCAGTTATGATATGGGGACCTGAGGATTGCAGATAATCACAGATAACGCTGATTGGGCGGAGACCGTCGGTTTGGGTTGTCCGGATTTAAGGATAAAGAAACGTTTAGGTACAGATTGAGGACAAAGGCCGCTTTCATAGTGGTCTTTGTCGATTCTGAGACAATTGCTCAAATGGGCTCCGCGTTGAGTAAAACGATAATTGTTGCAAAAGATGGTGGCGGATGAACTAGCTTTAGCCTATTTTAAGTAGGTTTTTATTCACCGCTTACTTTTTTTTCACCTGTATATGTTATAATTATTAAAACAAACATGATACACAGGGGAGACAAAATGAACTTACAATTTCAACGGCTGGTTTTCTCATTAGTCACTCTCACCTTCTGGATGCCATCCTATTTTTACGCTCAAGTTCTCCCGGCCTATGTTAAGCACCTTGGCGGTTCCCTGTCAATGATCGGTTTGGTTAGCGGAGCCTATGGATTGACTCAAGCCCTTTTTAGAATTCCAACCGGAGTTTTAGCAGATAGTATCGGCCGTAAGAAACCGTTTGTGGTTGCAGGTGTCTTAGCCGGGATCGTTTCCAATCTGCTTTTTATTTGGGCTGGTTCCCCCATAGCCTTATTTTGGGCCCGCGCCTTGGCCGGGGTTTCCGCAGCGACCTGGGTCGCTTTGACTGTCTTAATCGTCGCTTATTTTCCCCAAGATAAAGTGACGCCAACTATGGGCCTATTATTTGCCGTTTCCAATATAGGGCAGTTGATCGCTTCCTTATCGGGTGCGTTCTTGGCGGAGATATGGGGCTGGAAAGCGCCTTTTACAGCTGCTTTGATTACCGGGATTTTGGGGCTGTTTACTATGATGTTAATGGGAAATGAACCCAAGGCCCCTCCCCGGAGATTCAATTGGCATAATTTATTAGCCGTTAGTTTCCACCATTGGGTAGCTTTAGCCTCCGTTTTAGGGGTTTTATTGCAATATGGTTCTTGGTCTTTAATCAGTTTTAGCCCGGTTTTCGCGGTAAATTTGGGAGCCAGTAAAGGAGATCTCGGAATTCTTTCCCTCTTCGGGATGGTCCCGACGATCTTTGGCTCTTTTTTACTCGGCAAATTGCTGCAATTCATAAAACGGAATTATCTGCTCTTAATCGGTTTTCTCTTTGTAGCCGTTGGTCTTTTGTTTTTACCCATTACCAAGAACTTTTGGGTCTTATCCTTATTGACTGCCAGTGGCGGTCTGGGAAGAGGGATAGTGCTCCCTGCCTTAATGGGGATGTGTCAGAAAGGTGTCGATGACTCGCTGAAGACGACCGCGATGGGAATTTTTCAAGCCGTCTATGCGCTGGGGATGTTTTTAGGGCCGACAGTTTCCGGAATTATCAGCGATGGGTTCGGGGAGATCTTTACCTTTGCGATGGGAAGCGCGTTAATGGTGGGAAGCGGATTTCTAAGTTTTACGGTCATTCGGAGGAATAATTAAAAGAAAATTTCTAACAAATATGTTAGAAAAAGGAAATGCCTCTTCACATTTTACATCGCGAAGAGGC
>JBLNDC010000043.1:0-5521 GCA_050261255.1 Bacteroidota bacterium | reverse complement strand
CGTATTTGCGCCCTGCTAGAACCATTTACTGTTCTTGCAGTAGAATTGATAATAACAGAGTTATTGGTTAGTAAATTGTCAGTAATAAGCAAATCATAAGTGGTAGTTCCAAAAAGGGACTGGTTTAAAAGATTTGCAGTGGTTTGGTCATTATTAATTAACATATCGAGTCCAATTTTGGCTGCTGCTTCGGCGGCGTACTTAGAAGCTACAACCGATTCATCAAGCAGTGTATGACGCGATTCATTGGAAACAAGGGCAGCTGCGGATAAAGCTAAAGCACTAACTAGCAACATTATTAAAAGAGCTAATGGGAGAGCTATCCCTCTTTGATCACTGATAATCATATCTATCACCTCTTTTAAATTTTACTTTGTAAATCAAAACTAACCCAACTATGTTCTTTGATTTAGCTTACGGGCTGTTGATCTAATAATTGTGCCATTTCTTAATGTTATAATGATATTAATGCTCCGATTATCAGCTGAGATGCCATCAAATTGAAAATTAAGAGACTGGACTATATTTTGGGTAGTAATAACAACTTGAGCAAGGGGTGGCTGTTGAATAAAAATAGTACCATTATTAAGAAAAATCGTGCAGGCGCTTCCGGTATTATTATTATAACTTAACCTCTGATTTCCCGAAGAGTCATTATTTATAGTAATAGTACCATCAATATGAGCGTAATTGATTTCATCAGTAATTCTTCTAAGAGCTCTGCGGGCCTGTTGAAGATCTTCGACTGTAACAACATCAAATCGGTTTGAATCAATGGACACCCTTAAAACCTGTATCACAGTTATTGCAATTAATGAGGTTAGTAACAATACAATTAATATTTCTATAAAAGTTAAACCTTTTTCATATTGAAAATAATTTATTAATCTCATTATATAACCTCACTTGATTAACTTTTATGGATGGTAAAAAGTATCAATCGAAATATTTGTAATAACTGGTCCAGCTGGACCCTCGGGTTCAGGCCAACTCACAGTAACCCTAATAGGGATAATCCTAACATTATTTTGAATAGCAACAGGCAGTTCAATAGCTGGTATTAAAGTAGTAGTTGTTGTATAAACAACCCCATTGATAGGAGTAATCCTAGTAGGGTTTGATAAAATTTGGATCCAACCGGGATCGTTTCGATTTTGAGATGATCCATCCATTCTTTTTAGGGATTCAAGTTGTTCTCGGGCGAGATGGACTGCAACCGAGCGGCGTTGTGTTGCAGATACAGTACGGTGACTTTGGGATTGAGTACCCATAAAGGCGACTAAAACAAAACCTATAATTAAAAAAGCAATTAGAGTCTCTACTAGAGAAATGCCAGATTCTCTTTTTAGGTTAAGAACATATTTCATGTTTCGATACCTCTAAATAACAGTAAATGTAGTAATATCCTTTATAATTAGTATAGCAAAAATTTACAAAATGGCAAGATATTATGTTAAATTTAGACTTCAAATCCTTACAATTTTGGATGGGATAAACAGGTAAACATGATATTCGCTATAAATACCGAAAATATTTTCGGCTATACTAATGCTAAGATAAAATGAATCTTAAGGGTATATAAGATGGCTTATATCATTACTACAATCATTCTTTGGTTAATATGTTTAGTATTAGTCCAATTTAAAGGATTACGAGAATATTACCCTACAATCATATTTACTGCATTATTGGGCATTCTTTCCGATATATTGGGAATAGTCTTCACTCAATGGAGATACCATGGCCCAACAGTAGGCAGTCTTAGCCTCTGGTCCGTCATGGGAATCGCTCCGGCTGAAGGTGGATTATTCATCAGGTTTTTTCCTACTCAACATCGTTGGCTTTTAATAATTAGTTATTTACTTTTTTGGTCATTATTGAATACCGCCGGAGAATGGTTTTTCATGCAAGCCGGATGGATCGAATATATTAAGTGGAACTCGTTGCGGGCATTCCTGTTTTATTTTTTCTTTTTCGGAGCGGTTTGGCTACAAGAATATTGGTATAACGGGACCGGAAGGCTAAGAAAGCATGAATAATTGACAATTAACGGTAATAGGCTATAATAATTTTAGGAGCCGAGAGCCGGGAGCCAGGAGCCAAATATTTTAAGTGGGAGGAGCAAGTGGTCCGATACCGCCAGGCAACCAAAGATGACATTGAACCCTTATTAGATTTAATCGAAAGAGGCTTTTCAGTCGAATCCGACTCGGTGGTTAACCAAGAAAAGGGAAGGGAACACCGGGTCTTATTTTCATATTTATATTCTAAGAAAGATTGGGATCCGGGCTGGGTTTACCTGGCCGAAGATTCGGGCCGGTTGGCGGCGGCGGTAGGATTTTTTCCGCAACGATTATTCTTTGAGGGTATTGCCATACCATTCTGGGCGGTTTCACCGGTGGTAACCGCTGCGGATTTTCGGGGAAAAGGGTATGCCGGAACTTGTCTACTACGAGGATTTGCGGCCTTGAAGGAACGAGGGGTACCGGCAGTATTCTTGTGGGGATTGCCCAAATATTATCCCAGGTTTGGGTTTGTTCCTGTTTTGCCAAGGTATAAAACCAAATTAATACCGGGCAAATTGACTGAAAACGTTCGGGTCCAAGGCAATTTCAGATTTGTCGGGTATGGGGACCTTCCGGAAATAGCTACATTATACGATAAAGGTAATAGTGACGGCTGGCTTCAACCGGAGCGTGATTTAAATTGGTGGCGGGAGCGTTTCTCCGAAATAGATATTAAAGAGGCTTTTCTCAAAGAGGTTCCTTTTCCAAAAAAGGAAAACTTTCTAGTTTGGGAGAATAATAAAGGGGAAATTAAAGGGTACTTAAATTTTTTGGAAATGCCAGGCCAAAAAGTTGTCGTTAACGAGTCCGCTGTAGCCGGAGGGGAAGATGCCCTAGAGATGGTTGCGTTATTTGCAGCGGAGACGGGTTCGAAAAAAACCTTATATATCAGGGGAACGCCAAACCATAAACTTAATGCAGCGGCGTATCGTTTGGGCGGAACCCACCTCAATCCGGCGCCATTAGCCGGGATGGTTAAAATCATTGATTGGCCAGGGTTTCTTAGTTTTTTGCTCCCACACTTCAACGAACGAACCCGTTCATTGGCTAACCTTAAAGACGGAGATTGTTTGGAATTAGAACATTCAAACCAAAAGTTTCGTTGGGTATGGCATAATTCTACCGGTTGGCAAGTAGATGATGAAATGGGATTTCCTAACGACCCTGAATTTGAAAGGTTTTTCACCAAATTGATATTAGGGTTCTACGATATATTTGATTTAAGTAAAATCCGGACTAAAGATTCAAATATTATCAGCAGTTTTTTCCCAGAAAAGTATCCTTTTATATGGGATAATAACTATCTGTACTAAGAATATGTGGAGGATAAGGAGTTGGTTTTTTGGATGAACAACTTGCGTTAACCAAGGCGGCCTTATTGACTCCGTTTGTAATGTTTGATGAAGCTACCGTATTAGTGAAAGACGGAAAAATCCTCGCCGCTGGACCGGCGGACCAAGTTAGCGTTCCCCCTGGTTTTCGGGAAGTCCCTTTGGATGGCTTGATGATCGCCCCGGGATTCATCGACCAACATGTGCATGGGGGCGGTGGTGCCGCTGTAATAGAAGGAACGACCGAGAAATTAGTGGAGGTAGCTAGATTTCATGTGACTCATGGGACCACTACTTTTCTAGCTAGTACTATTTCTTCCACCCCCGAGCAATTGGTTGCAGTAGCGAAGGCATATGCCGGAATGAACCAAAAGCCCTACAAAGGGGCTCGTTGTTTGGGGCTACATTTGGAGGGCCCTTATTTATCCGACAAGTATCGCGGATTTCATGCGACGGATACTCTAAGAAAACCGGATTTGGAAGAAGTCATAAACTTGCACCGGTTATCCAACTTCGGAGTTAAAATGTTAACCTTAGCCCCGGAACTTTCGGGAGCCATGGAGTTAGCGGCATCTTTGGCTGAAAAAAGGATTTTATGCGCAATCGGGCATAGCGATGCTGACTTTGAAACGGCTATTACCGCCATAACAAACGGGTTCAGTTGTGTCACTCATTGTTTCAATCAATTGCGCCCCTTCCACCACAGAGAACCGGGAGTTTTAGGCGCTGCTTTGCTGCGGTCGGAACTAATGGTGGAATTAATCGCCGACGGGGTTCATCTCCATCCGGCCACGTTAGAGTTGGTTTTAAAAGCCAAAGGTTCGGAGGGTATTATTTTAGTATCGGATGCCATGTCGCCAACGGGAATGCCTAACGGAAAATACCAAACTACTGAGGGAGAATTAACTCTTTATAAAGGAAGCCTCACTAATCAAGATGGAAACTTGGCGGGAAGCGTCTTAACCTTGGAACGGGGGATTAAAAACTTTATGGACATGACCGGTTGTGAATTAACCGATGCTTTAAGGATGGCTACCTATAACCCAGCCAAATATCTTGGAATTAATAAAAGAAAAGGAAGCCTATATCCTGGCAAAGACGCCGATCTGGTGGCTTTAACACCTGATCTGGACGTGGTCATGACAATGGTTGAAGGAGAAGTCATTAGCGGGTTAATTTCCTTAGACTGAGAGGCAGAATGCGAGTACTAGCTGTTTCCGATATTGAAGAACCGGTTCTCTATGAAGAAACTAAACAAATGAAGATCGGTAAGGTTGATGTGATAATTTCCTGCGGCGACCTTAAACTGAGTTATTTATCTTACTTAACAACAGTGTACCAAGGCCCTCTTTTTTTTGTAAGGGGCAATCATGATCAGGCTATTACTCCCGAATTACAATTTGGCGAAAATCTGCATAACCGGTTTGTTAATTATCAAGGAATTAAGTTTCTAGGCTTTGAAGGTTCGCCGGTATATAGCAATGAAGGTATTCAATATACGGATTTTTCAATCGGGATTCAAGTTAAAAAGGCGATTTTAAAGTCTTTATTTTTTGGCGCTCCAGATTGCGTTATAACTCATGCTCCTCCAAAAGGGATTCATGACCAACCGGACTACGCACATCGTGGCACCGCGGCTTACACTAGTTTAATAAACCGGTTGAAGCCTAGGTTTTTCCTTCATGGGCATACCCATTTGAATTATAACCGAAATGCGCCTCGAATGACTCAAATAGGAACAACGACGGTGATTAATGTTTATGGTTACTACCTATTTGATCTATAATGAGTGGTGATCTAATTAAGCTTGAAAATTACCAAAAGTCTACGATTCAATGGTAAAAAGGAAAATCAATTCGCTCAAATATATAAGCAAGAGAGATTAACCGAAATTAGATATTTGGGTTTACAAATAATCAAAGTCGAACAGATAATCGGGAGTGTTAACCGCTGGCAAGATTTTGACATGCGGTTCCGTTCTCAAAAAGCCGATCAAAACAAACTACAATCTGTTTTAAACGCCTTAGATGACGGCTTAATCCTTCCCCCAATTGAAGTTTATAAAATTAAAGATCATTATTATATTAAATGACTATCCAGTTAGCTCAGCCCAAGTAAAAGTCG
>JBLNDC010000042.1:0-4788 GCA_050261255.1 Bacteroidota bacterium | reverse complement strand
CTGCGAAACCTGTGGAATCCTGATAAAAAAATCCTCCCTGAAAAGGGAGGATTAAATCCTTAACCGCTCCTCCCTTACTTGCCTCACTGGACAAGATTTAAAGGGATTAGTTCGGATTGTTTTCATTTTCTGTAATGACCACCCGGTCTTCGCCATCGGTCTCCTTAAGCTTGACGTGCACAACCTCTCGTTTTGAAGTCGGAACATTTTTCCCGACATAGTCGGCGCGAATCGGTAATTCCCGATGGCCCCGGTCGATTAAGACCGCTAGTTGAATACTGTCCGGCCTGCCGAGGTCCATTAGGGCATCCAACGCCGCCCTCACCGTCCTTCCGGTATATAATACGTCATCCACTAAAATTACTTTTTTATTAGTAATGTTCATCGGAATTTCGGTCCGGTGAAGCACCGGCTGGCTTGATACCAAAGACAGATCATCACGGTAAAAAGTAATGTCTAGAACGCCAACCGGAATAACCGCTTTTTCTTGTTCCCCAATTAATTCCGCTAGGCGGTTGGCCAACGGCACGCCCCGGGTTCTGATTCCTACCAGGATAATATCGGAGATCCCTTTATTGTGTTCGGTAATCTCATGTGAGAGGCGGTACATAGCGCGTCGGATATTTTCTCCATCCATAACCTGGGCTTTAATTTGATTAATTTTTAACGCCCCCTCATCTGTTTTTGATTGGAGTAACAATACAAAAAACCTTCAGGGCGCATGGCATCAGAAGGTTAAGAGAACTTATTTCGCCTTCCTAGCCTCGCCGGACTAGAGTTAAAGGGTTCTTAACTAAGAGTAGTTTAACAGAGTTAACCTTTGGTGTCAATCCAAAATTAATTAATTACCACGAAGAGCACGAAGGCCGCGAAGAAAAATAGAGGATGAGAGTCCTTATTTTTTGCTCTTCGTGGCCTTCATTGTAAAAAGTTTAACTTTAATTCACGATTGTCTCTTTTTTACTGCGAAAGGACCCCTATTCCGTGGGGAAGAGTAAAAACACCAAGTTCAATAAGATTCCGAAGACCGCTGCAGTCGCGATCGCCGGTAACTGGGCCCCAAATAAGGGAATCATCCCATTAGGAAACGCAAAGGAACCGCCGATCCCGATTACTAGGATAGTTGACGCAATCGCTAAATTTTTAGCCGAAAAGAGGTCAACCTTTTCTGAAATCATTAAAGCCACACCCTGTACTCCAATGACGCCGAAGAGGTAAATGGAAACTCCGCCGATGACCGCTCCGGGGACCGAGTTAACAGCCCCGGCCAATTTGCCGAAGAACGATAAAACTATAGCGAAGATGGCGGCCAGCATGATTACAGTCACTGAAAAGTTTTTGGTAATCGCCATGACGCTATTGTTTTCGCCGTAATTGGTACCGGCCGGTCCGCCAATTGATCCGGCAATAATATCGGCTAAGCCGTCACCGACTAGGTTGATGCCTAATAATCCGGCGATCGAGTATTCCTTTTTAGACCCGAGTTTTTTAGCCAAATTATTAACGTAAAGATCGATCTGATAGAGATGGGCGGTGGACTCCGGGATAGTGGCGATGGCGATTGGCATAATTGCGAAAATCGCACTCCAGCTCCAAACCGGGAATGTAAAATGGGGAGCTGTTAAAATTGTAGCTGAGGTTACTTTGGAAAAATCAATGATCCCCAAACCCCAACTAACGGCATACCCCACTAAAACACCGAAGAGGATCGGGAGCTGTCCCAAGGTTCCCCTTAAGTATACCGAGAAGAGAATGGTGGCTAATAAGGTTACCAAAGCGGCAGTCCAGTTGGATGCGGCGCCGCTCATGGCTGTACCCGCCAACGCAATACCGATGACAATTGCAACACTACCGGTGACAACCGGCGGAAGGACCTTTTCCACTTTATCCCGTCCAAATTGATTGATAATCAATCCAGCGATGATCGAAATCAGACCGGATGCGATAATACCGCATTGGGCCTGGGAAATCATTAAATCCGGAGCGACTTCGCCGAACTGTTTGACCCCTGTAATCGCTACAATCGCGGCGATATAAGAAAAACTAGACCCATAATAAAGAGGAATACGACCTTTAGTAATTAAAATAAATCCAATCGTAGCCAGACCGCTGGCAAAGATGGTGGTGGAAACATGAAAACCGGTTAACAGCGCAACCAGTACTGTTGCTGGAAACATGACCACCATTTGTTGAAGAGCGAAAAAGATTAATTTCCAAACCGGCGTGGTATCATCGGGTAAAAACCCCATTACTTTGGTTTCTTTTTTAGGTGACATTGATTGGCCTCCTTTAATTTATTCGGTTACCCTTACCTTTAAGTGAGGCTTCCCCAGTAGCTCCGATCCGATCAAAAAAGCGCTTCAGCCCGCCGGGCAAGAAGCGCTTTGTAATCGTACAACCAAAGCTTCAACTCTTACCGGCCTCGCAGGGCCGCCTTAAAGAGTAACCATTCCTATAAATAGGATATAACTTGTCCAATCTTTTGTCAATCAAAAAGATGTTTTTCTCGGCAAAATTAGTTAATTTTCGAGGGAATTGCATAATTACCTTAATAAACCCTTCGGCCGCAATATATAGTACTAACCCGGAAGTATCTATCAATATATTGTGAGCTGAAGCTTAAATCAAGAATTAGGCAATTCCTTATAATTTAAAGGTAAAAAATCCGCCATTAGGGGCGGATTTAGTATGGCGTCATTAAACTTTTATTATGAAAAATCATTCTGCCATAACTGGGTTTCAGTCAATTGCGGTTTGCTTCGCTGACACAAATCGCATCCCTGACAAATGTTGACCCTCTCCCGGAAAACACTCAAAATTGTTTCTACGATCTCGGTTTTATTTACTACATGAAGTACGATATTCCGCGGCGACATAGTAATCAAGGTGCTGAGCAGAAGGTCTTCATATTCAACCTCTTGGTTTAATTCAGTTAGAGCTCCTTGAAGTTGATCCTGATTGATTGGTTGTTGGTCTTCATCCAATAAGCAAAAGCTTTTCTTGTCTTTGACCAATAAGTGCACCTCATCAATCCTAGGTTCCTGAATTTCAACAAAATACCTAAGCAATCTGAGAAACTCATTATATTCCTGCTCGATCAGAAAATTCTCTACCGCTTTTTCAATGGAAATTTCCAACTCTTTGAAGTAATCTTTTAAGCGGAAACGGAGAAAGCCTTCCAGATAAAAACGAGAGTTGGTCTCCATAAATTGATTGACTTCCGTTAAAATTTGGTTGTGCCGGAAAAGTGTCTTACTAATATCTCCTTCTTCGTTTAAATTACTTAAGTATATATATGCATTTTGAACGATTGATTTTAGTTCTTCCTTCGACAAATATTGGTATTTTGTCCGGACTATTCGGCCCATCATTTCCTTAGCGATTTCATTCATTAATAAGTCTGTAATGATGCTTGCCAAATAATAGCGAAATATTTTCTCATGAGAAGCGCCCACCATCTCATCTGTTTCAGAGACGGCGCATTCGAGAAAGAGATATTTACCATAGGCTTTTTCATTATATTCAACTTTAATGCCTTCTCGTTTTAAGAAATTGATTTCCTTGAGAAGGTTTCCCCTAACTTCCGGGTCTAAATTGAGGGTGCTAATCGTGATTCCTGACATCTCGGACCCCCCCGTTCTACGACTATTATATGTGAGCCTTTTTGTTTGTATACTGAAGAACAGAGGAACAATGACTGCATCCTTCCAGTTAAAAGGGATAATTTGGTGATGGCTTTTTTTAACCTAAAAATAAAAAAAACGAGGCATTACCTCGTTTAGTTTTATTAGAATGGTGGGGAAGGTTGGGATCGAACCAATGACCTCTACGATGTCAACGTAGCGCTCTAACCAACTGAGCTACTCCCCCGACGCAAAAAATATTTTAACATTAAAATCGGGTGTTGTCAAGCGATGTTTTCAGAAGGCATGAGGCTCGAGGCACAAGGCAAGAGTAAAAGCCAGCAGAAACTCCTTGAATTAATTGTCAACTCTCCCGCCTCAGAGTTCACACTTTAAAGATAAGCTAATTGAATTCGCTTGCCTTACCCGCGCTCATGCCTCTTGCCTATTTCAGCTTCTCGTTATAATTCCCCCGTTTCGTATATTTGGTATGCAGCAACTCATGGGACTTATGACCTAAGGGTTTTTTAAGGTAGTCTTCGTAAATTTGGGTAATGAACGGATTTTCATGGGATTTTCTAATTTCTTTGCCTTCATCTTCTTGATAAATAGCTTTCAACCGTTTTTTTCGGACATAATTATTGGTCGGGCGCGGTTGGCCGCCACCGCTAATGCATCCTCCCGGACAACCCATCACCTCGATGAAATGGTAAGGCGATTTCCCGGCAGCCACTTCTTCCATTATCTTCTTGGCCCCGGCTAAACCGCTGGTAACCGCAATCTTAATGGTAACTCCCTTTAAAAACATAAAATCCGGTTTGGGTTCTTCAACTATAATCTCCGCCGTTTTAACCTGACTTAATCCCATAATCGGTTTGACGTGTAATTTATCGAAGGGCAACTCTTTTCCGGTAACTACTTCATAGACCGTCCGTAAGGCAGCCTCCATTACTCCGCCGGTAGTCGCGAAAATATCGGCCGCGCCGGTGGACATCCCTAGGGGGTTGTCAAACTGGGAGTCGCCTAACTCGGTAAATTCGATTCCCGCGTCTTTAATCATCCTGGCTAGTTCCCTAGTGGTCAAAACCGCATCCACATTAGGATAACCATTACTAAACATCTCCGGTCTGGTTATTTCAAATTTTTTAGCGGTACAGGGCATCAC
>JBLNDC010000041.1:0-2699 GCA_050261255.1 Bacteroidota bacterium | reverse complement strand
AAAAGCTCCTTCTTTCAGGAGTTTTTTCGGTTCTCCGGCCCCTTCATATTCGCATAAAAACGTCTCTTGATACCCTATTGCTTGTAAAATTTGGAATAATTGATTAAAATCCAACATTCCTTGACCTAAGGGAACGAACCTTACTTGGCCGTTTTCGAAGATAAAATCTTTCAGGTGCACATTGGCAATATATGGAGCGAGCATCTCAAAATAGCGGTAACTATCCTCCAAACTATGGCCTGCCCATACAAAATTACCGGTATCAAGTGTTATTTTTAGCCTTTCAGAAGCGACTTCGTTCAATATTTGAAGCAAAGCGGGAGCATCATTGACCAAATGGCCGTGGTTTTCCAGGGCCAGAGTCAGCTCTAATTCGTCAGCCATCTTTACCGCCATTTTCATCCCGGTAATAATATTCGATAAATACTCCGAACGAGGTTCTCCACTTTGATAATCCCCACTTAAAACCCTGACAATCTTCACATCCAAATCTATCGCAAGTTGACAGTACCATCTCAATTGTTCTACCTGGTTTTTAAGTTCCTGCAGGTTTGGTAAGGTAAAGTTGTTATAACCTGCTACCGAAGTGATGAGCAGTCCTCGGTCATGTACCATTTTTTTAACTTCCATCCGGTTCCCGGCGCTCAAGTCTAAGGTATTATTATGAGCGTCTTTCACCGTACAAAGTTCCAAACAGGTTCCGCCAATATCTCGAATAAAATCCAAAGTGTCCGTAAAATTCATTAAGCTAAGGCTTAAACCGACGACTCCAACTTTCACTTTTTTAATACCCCCACAAAGTTATCCAACTACTTTTGGTAGACAATTTTACCATCAATCATTGTCATTGCGATTTCAATCGAATCATTAAATACAACCAGGTCAGCTCGTTTTCCTTTGGCAATTATTCCAATATCTCCATCAACCTTCTGCATCAATGCCGGATTAAAGGTGACCAACTTAATGGCGTCTTGAAGACTAAGTCCAATTAGTTCAGTCATATTACGTACCATTTGGTTCATAGTGGCAACGCTACTTGCAAAGGCGCTCCGGTCAACCAATTTAGCGACCAAATTACCTTTTCTAGTTTTAATCTCATAGTTCTCAGGAATATTATCTTCCACAATTACTTTGAGACCACCCAATTCATATTGCCCGGGGCCCAAGCCTGCAGCCGACATTGAATCGGTTACCAGACAAATATTTTCCAAACCTTTACTCTTGATAACAAGCCGAATTAGACTCGGCGGAAGATGATGCCCGTCAGCTATAATCTCAGTGGTCAGCTCATCAATTAGTAGAGTTGATTCAATAACTCCCGGAACCCGGTAGGCGTCAATCCTCCGCACACCGGACATCCCGGAAAAGATATGTGTTACATGTGAATAACCATGTTCGATCGCCTGGAGAACCTCTTGATAAGTTGCGTCCGAATGGGCAATTGAGGCTACGATTCCACGCCGTTGCAATTCCAAACCCAGTTCCAAGCCCCCGGGGATCTCCGGCGCCGCCGACATACGCTTGATTATTGGATGTCGATCTAAAAAAGCACAATATTCTTTATGGTTGGGTTTAGCTATCCATTCTGGGTTTTGGGCTCCCTGTTGGTTCCGGTTTAAATAGGGGCCTTCCAAATGTACCCCGAGAATCTTGGCTCCATTCCCATTCTTTTTTTCTGTCGCCGCTTGCTCAATACAATTAATGATTTGTTCCAACTTATCAAAAGGTGCCGTCAAAGTCGTCGGAAGGAAAGAAGTGACTCCGGTTTTAGCCAAGCCGCAGGCCATTTTTTCGAGATCTATCAAAGAAGCGGACATGACATCGCCGCCCCATGCCCCATGAATATGTAAATCAATAAAACCCGGACTAACATTTAAATCTTTGAGATCAATAACTTTAGCGTCACCCGGAATGGTAACCTGTCCAACTAAACCACAATCCTCGATTGTCTTTCCATTAATAATGATAGTCCCATTAGGAATTTGCCGGAACGGAGTTATCAATCTTCCATTAACAAGAGCGAGCCTTCCCATGACGATCCCCTCCAGTGATAAAAGATTAGCTACACCCGGGAAGTGCTCTAAAACCACTCTGGAGTAGCGAATATTTTCTTAACAACCAATGCGTAAATCCCTTTCAGCGGGGGGTCTTCCTTTAAATTGGAATTAGTTATCCTAACACACTCTCTAATTTCAGGGAAAACTCTCTGCCGTACCACCGCTAAAACTTCATTTAGAAATAAATCGCCCGCTTGGGCTAATTCTCCCCCTAAAACTACGGTATCAAGGTTAAATAAGTTGATCAAATTCCCGATGGCGATACCTGTATAGGAACCGCAGCGCTGTAAAATCCTTTTTACCTCTGCAACTTCCCGCAACGGTGGATAAAGCAACTTCTGAAAAGTTAACTTTGATTTGGCAACTCCTAATTGTTCTAAAAGTTTATCATCTATTTCCGCTTTTACTCTTTCTAAAATTGCCCCGATCCCGCACATTGCCTCAAAACAGCCGCTGGAGCCACAAGCGCATGGAGGCCCATTTTCAGGTATCAGAGTCATATGGCCGATCTCTCCGGCATACCCGCGAAAGCCCCGGTAAATCTCTTTGTTTAAAATTATACCGGCTCCAATACCTACCGAAAGATTGAGATAGATCAGATTAGTGGAACCTTGGCCGCTGCCGAATTCTTCTTCGGCTAAA
>JBLNDC010000040.1:0-4153 GCA_050261255.1 Bacteroidota bacterium | reverse complement strand
AATACCACCATCAAATTCCTTTTTGATTGTCGGTGGGTTTTTCCAATACTCGTTTTTAGCCATCGTTTTCTACCTCCAAAAAGTTTTTTTCTGACCCGTCCGGGGGTCCTCGTCAACCTCTTTAATTTACTGCCTATCTTTTCAGGGATCATCTTTTGGGGTTCATCTATCAGAATCATGATATAAAAGAATGAGTGTCATTTTGTACAGAACCCCCTATGTCATTTTGTCTAAATTAGACCCCTATGACATTTTGTCCAAGTTTATTTTCTTGGAACTGGGATTATTCTTTTAATGCTTGACGCCTCGCCTCTTTGAAAGGCTTGTCCTTTTTGGTATTCAATCAATCCCAATCTTTTAAGCTCATCAAGGGAATCACCAACGCGCCGCAAACATACCCCGGAAACATTTGCAATCTGCTTCCAAGTAACAAATAATTGAGATCCCGGGGAATATTTTCTCATTCGTTCAATCAAGTCTATCGCTAAGTAAATCTTTAAATCATTGCCCTTTAAATCGGGTAACCATTTCGACGTGAATTCAAATAGTAATTTACCTCGGTTAATTTTGCCGGTTTCGGGATGAAATCTTTTGTCATAATCACAGCAATCTTTAAAGCAAACATCATCCCAATAATGATTCAGACACCCGAAACAATGATCTTCTTCATCCCGGTATACCGATCTTAAAGTCGTTAATACTTCGGATTCAGTAAAAGGTAGTCCATCACTACCACCGCCTAAAATTAATTCAGAGGGTATCCGGCGGAAGTATTCGAGAATTTTAACTTCGGCTTCATTCTTAGGTAGTTGTAACCTTTTTAGCTCCGCGATAAGAGCAAAAAAGCGATTGTTTCTTTCTCCGGGTCCGGGCCAAACCTTGCCGGCAAAATATAAAGCCGCGCAATTCTTGTCTATAGGTATTTGTAAATGCCTTCTGACCCATTGCACGGCCTGTAATGCTTCTATTCCATTGATATTATCTGATTGACATGCTATACTATTATTAGACATCGACACAATTTAACTCACCTCAATTCACCGCCACCCCGGATTGCCGCCGGGGTTTTATATTGCCTTCTCTTTTAAGCTCTCATCTTCAATCCACTTGATAAAATTCTTTTTGATGAAGTAAAACCGCTTTCCGATCTGAACCCCTAAGCCCGGAGTTTTAACCAATCGGTAAACAGTTTGGTTACTGAAATGACAGTCTTTTTTTACCCTTTGCGGTTTAACTAAATCATCCCAATTTTCAAACATGACTTTTGTCCTCCTTAATTTTATTTTGAAATATGAAAAACCGCCTCATGTGAGACGGTTTAATTAACCCTATAACTTAAACTTTATCAATTGTCGTAATCAATTTCTGTATGAGTATTAAATTCCCATTCGTCTTTTTCATTTGGTTCCAATTCATCCGAATACTCATAAGAATCATTTGTAACTTTGATACTAATATTAACTTTCATTGGAATATTAAAGTCTATTCCTTCGCGGGCTTTTGCTTCAAATGATAACCAAGCAAGGCTATAATCCCATATCGAATAATATTTTGTTGTAATTTTCATAAAAAGCATTGGGGAATTACCGTATTTTTTAGCGGCTAAACTTAAATTTTCCTTAGAATACGGGTTATCTTTTGCATTATTTTTTATGCTATATGCAAGCCGCCGCGCCTTACTTAAATCTTCCAGGGGAATAGAATAATTTGTGTAATTATCCTTTAAATAAAGGGTTATAGCCAAATGGGTAGGAAGCTCTTTAGAATAAAGCCCTTGTCTACCTCCGGTTCCATCAACGCCGGTACGAATTATAGGACCGTCAATTATACCACGTCGAACCCAATCCCTTAGTTTATTAAGCGCCTTTTGTTCTGTTGGAGCTAATTCCATATTAAACCGGCTTTTAAGCTCGCTTAATACCTCTTTAGCAGTTAGACCTTCCATGATAACTTCACCTTCGATATTTTGATAAGGTAATGCGCGTCCCACGGGACAAGAAGAACGCATAGTACAGAGAAAACAACCATATTTTTCAGCGCATAAAATTTTCGCCGTATTCAAGGGAATACCTCCTAAAAAAGGGTAGAAGTCTCCCGTGTTACGTGGGATAGTTTCTCATCACACTTAAATAATAAATGATTAGAAATTAAATGTCAAGTAGAAAAAAGAAAAAATATTTTTAAGATTGAAAAACCATTTTACACACTCAAATACACAAACCAGGGAAAAAAGAAGAGGAAAGATAAAAAACCAAGAGGAAAGTAAATTCAATATTGATAAGGGTTTGGGATATATTGAGGAAAGAATAAAAATGAAGAAAACAGCCTTTTTGTTTACTCAAAATCTACCGCCCTTAAAAGCGTGCCGGTTCGAGTCCGGCCTTCGGCACCAAGACTTTCAGACCCCGAGAGGGGTTTTATTTTTATCAATTTGACACCTAATTGACACCAAGAGTATCAATCAATTAATTAACTTTCTCATCCAGATCTCCCGGGTCTGTCAAAACCGCCGTCTCCGGACTGATTAAATGCTTCCCATCACGTACCTGCTTTTCCAGTTGAAGAAGTTTGGATATCGGTAACATTGTATGATCAATTACGATACCGAAGGTGAATTGCAACCTCCCACCGTTATCTCAATGAAAGAACCAGGTGGTGATACCAGCCTGGTTCTCTTTGTTTTTTAAATTCATTATAGCGGAGTACAAATTAGATCATCAAGAATAACTGTTGGTCCTTCATTTTTAAACTGTTCTTCCTTAATTATTAACTCCAGATGTTTTATACATTCCTCAATAATACTCACGACTTCTTTCACATCTTCTTCAGGTAAGTAAGGCAATTCCTGTAATATGCCAAAACCCGGCTTTGTAAGAATCATCCTTTGCTCTGGAGTCAGCAGACTATCCCAATTTGGATTTAATTTTTTCCCAATCATGCCGCTCATCCTTTTCTAAGATTATAGGGATAATTTTATTAGTAACATTTTAAAAATGCAAGTTAAAATATGTCAGTAGTCCATCCACAATATTCACAGGTTTATTCACATATAATTCACCTGTGGACTTTAGATTGTTGTAGCATAATTCGGGAGGTTAGGGGGAGAGGGTTGATGAGGTAAGTTTTGGGTATGAAAAAACCAGGTCTGTGATACCTGGTTCCTTGTTTTATTTTTTCTTTCTTGTAATTCGTTTCAGGTGCTTAGCTAATTTATTAAAGTCCCATAATGTGCAAAACGCAATTGGAAGAAGTATAAGGTACCTAACAATCCCAATCATATTATTTACAGATGCTTTTTTAACCTTATACAAAACATCACTAACAGTGTCATTAGCTACTTCGAAAATATCATCATAATAACACATGGACGACATAAAAGTTCTCCTCAAATACAGTTCTACTTAGAGACTTTTTATTAAGTTAGTTTAACATCATTTGTTGGTATTTTCAACCAATAAATTTTCAATCTTTTGTAAATAATTTAGACATAATTATTTCTCACCTCCCTGTATTATAATTATCGGTAAAATTTGGGTTTTCGTTAGTAACTGGGCAAAAGACCTACTATAAGTGTTAAAAATAAAATCCCCTCGAAAGTATCGAGAGGAATATTGAATCACAGTATCTTAGTATGTTTATTATATCATATTTGCGGAAGTTGAAAATAACTTTTTCGCAATCAAAAGCCCAGCCCCTCAAATAAGAGAGACTGGGCTTTTTCGACCTTACCAAGGCTCAACCTATTACCATTATCGGAAATTATTGTCAAAACTTTATACCCGATATTTATAGGGCCCAAATTAATAAAACAGCTAAAAGGCTATTATTATTGGCTTTGAATAATCCTTTCCGGAGTTAACAGTCCTGATGCTGCCAGTAATTTTATCTCCGCCAAGTATAGTTCGCTCTTGCTTTTCTCATGATCAACCAATGCCTGATGGTAATCGGCTTGAGCGTCCAAAACCTCTTTGACGGAGGCCAGGCCCATCTTTAATTTGGCTTCCGCCGCCTCCAAATAGATCTTTTTGGAACGGACTTGGATTGCCCCGTTTTTCACTTCATCAAGCTTGTTTTGATAACTGAAAAATTCCGCTTCGACATCATAATTAGTTTTCTTTTGAAGCTTGCTTAATTCCGTAGTTTTTTGCTCATA
>JBLNDC010000039.1:0-3086 GCA_050261255.1 Bacteroidota bacterium | reverse complement strand
TCCTTTTCTTTGATATTCTTTGGCAATGGTAAATCCAATTTCAACTTGAGAGTTAACGGGTTCCAAAAAATGGAGTCCAAAATCTCCAATAAGTATCATTCTTTCTTTTTCATAAATACCTAGCTGAAACCAGGTTCCTTCAATATTACACTCTTGGGTATTCTTTATTATAAAGTTCTCCACTTCTTCAAGGGTTTTAGGTCTCCAGATCTGGTACAGACATATTTCGGGATCCGAACGATAACCAAGTAACCTTTCTGCATCTGCTTCAGTTAAGGCCTTCAAAACAAGCCGCTCTGTTTTAATGATTGGTGGTTTCATCCGCTACTCTATACACCTCCAACAATTGAAGACCGCTATCTCTGCCTGGCTTCGAACTTCTCATTGGCCTCCATGATTGCTTTGACCATTTCGATATCCGAAGATACTTCTTTAGTTTGATCGGCCTCTTCTCTTTGCTTGAGAAAAACGTCATAAACTTTGATGGCGAGAATAGCCAACTGGGTTGAATTGGGTGGTACAACTCCCGTAGGAAAGGAGGTGGCATGCGTTTGTAAAAATTTTGCTGTGGCTTGTACCGCTCGATGCAGCTCGATGTCGCGCCGGGTGGGGTAACTAAACTTCCAGCGCCGGATGCGCCGGGTAATTAGATCTTTACCAGCCTCATCCGCTAAAATCCCGGCTGCGGTAAATATCCGGCAATCATAGTTGCGGCAGGTCTGCGGACGATGCTCATAAATGGAACACTTGCCATCGATCAGCATCGGGCAACAAAGCGCTTAAAGCCCGGATAATTTTCCAGGTGGTTACCTCATTATTGGAGTACTTGATAAGCCCTTCCAGTAATACTGGTAATGGCCTCATATCATGAGTTTTACTGATAATTCCGCCAATTGCATCTATCGCCTGTTGAGTCTCAAAACTGTCCCCGCTCATAATCTTGGCGATTAAGTAGGGAATAGCCGGTTTGCCTATCTTGACCAAAGTCCTCGCAGCCAAATCCCTCGCCAATGGATAGCTCTTCTTCTCACAATATTTCTCCGATAAGCCGGTTTCTTGATTATTTCCAACCTTCCCTAAAAGATCAATCAGTGGTAATACCGCCGGTTCCCCCATTTTTCCCAAAGCTTCGGATACCGCAATTCTTGAATATAACGATTTCTCGATGACTAAACGCCTGCAAAGCCGGGGAACCATTTCCAATATCTTTTGGTTTCCAATTATGATCGCCGCAATGGTTCTCTTCTTTGAATCATCACTATTTAAAAGTATGCTTAATTCATCAACGGAAGCATCTTCATATAATTTTACTTCCGCCTCGGATACTTGACCCCGCTTTTGTCGATTCAGTTCCTTGATGTCAGCCATGTTCCCCTTCATCGCTTATTGCTTCTTCTCATTTTTCGGCATATCTCCTAATAAGGCATCCAGGATAGCCATTTCTTTTTGTCTTCGTTATGCTCATAATACCTTCAACCCAGATAATTTCCTGGTAAACAACTTTTGATAAACATATACCCCAAGCATTGTAAATAAAATATCCATTCCTGTCCGAATGAAGATATCCGGAGATATTTCTGCAATCACAGCGATAAAGAGATGATTCACCAACCAGTTCGCGCCGAAAATTATGGTTCCAAAGAAAAGCGCCTGTGAAAAAAGAGACTTACCCTTGGTACCAGGTTGTAGAATATAATAGACGATTCCTACCCATATCCCTTGAGATATCGTCCAAATCAATGTTCCTAGGGGCTTTGTCAAATATGCGGACTCAATATGAAGCACGGAATTGGAGAAATATCTGCCTAAAATATAAAAAAACGCGATCGTCAAAACCGCTAAAAGATTTCGCTCCTTGCCGGTTTGGGGTTGATCGGTCCCTGCAAAAATACCGAGTAACATTCCCATCAGCAAAATTGGAATAAAATCACCCAAACCCATAAAGAACTCGCTCATCATCGTACTATTCCAAAGCAAAACGGACTCGAACATTCCGATTAAGTATAATCCGGCAAAAGAGAGCCCGTAAAAAAAACCTTTCATCCCTTTTTTACCCGGCAGATTGGACTGGATCATAATAAAAACCAGGGCCAATACGCCAAACGCCAATAACTCCCAGCCCATAATCCCCAATACAAGCACGCCTTTTTTAACAAAGATGCTTGGTTTTACTGAGGATAGATCGGATGAATCCAATGGTAACAGCAGTCCGTGAAGAATCATATCGAAAAGACCGCTGCCAACAACAATTACGATCACTTTCCACCAAACTTTTTTCAGGTTCTTCATGATACAGTTCCTCCTTGTGTATCTATTCCCTACTTATTCACTGCTTTTGATAAATCCGTTCTATTATTTACACGTTCAAAAATTCGTTTTTCAATATGGAATAATACAATCGATCAGCATATTGGCCATCCATGTAGAAGAAATCCCGTAATGTCCCTTCATAAGTAAATCCACATTTTTCAATTACCCGCTTTGAGGGAATGTTGATGGACTTATGGCAGATTTGCACCTTATGTAGGTTTATTTTTTCGAACCCATATCGAATTACAGCTTTGGCCGCTTCCGTCGCCAGTCCCTTTCTTTGAAAATGACTTCCGATGCAATACTCGATTTCAGCAAAATGGTTTTTACTATCCACTAAGAAATAGGCGATCTGGCCGATACACTCAGTCGTTTCTCTATAGATAATGACCCAGCGATAATAATCGTCTTTTTGATACGAATCCATGTATTTATGAAACCAGTCCCTGGAACAAATGTCTGTTTTTATAATTATATTTTAGTTTAAATAAATAACCGCTGTCAATCAAAGGAGCCATGGGTTTGGGGTACTGGGCCGAAGCTGTATTTGACGCGTAAACCTCCGAAACCTTCCTTTTTTAATCAGCTTGTATTGCCAATACCAATGATTTTTTTTATCTATTATTTTGATTATGTTAGCTAACTTTATAGTATAATATAGCTATTATTGGGGGTGATTTTGATGAGAGTTAACGCCACCGATCTGCAAAATGCCTTCGGTAAATATCTGGCCCTGACCGAGAGGGAAGAGATTATCGTCACAAAGAACGGTAAGA
>JBLNDC010000038.1:0-2586 GCA_050261255.1 Bacteroidota bacterium | reverse complement strand
TTATTAATTCGTTTATCCGCCAATTGAGATATATGCGCTAAGCCTTCAACTCCAGAGGCTAATTTGATGAATGCGCCGAAAGATTCCAAACGAACCACTGTTCCCGGATATACTTCGCCTTCATTAAAGTTTTTGGCAGCTTGATACCAGGGATGTTCTTCGATCTGTTTCAGGGAAAGTGACACTCTTTTAGTGGAAGGGTCCACTTTGGTAACTAATACCTCTACCTCATCCCCTTCTTTCAGAAGTTCACCGGCATGTTTGACCCGGTTCCAACTTAGCTCGGAAATATGAACCAAACCTTCAATCCCCGAACCCAAATCAACGAACGCGCCAAAATTGGTAATTCTAGTTACTTTACCTTTTTTGCGTTCCCCTTCTTTAATATTCTGAAAGAATTCCGACTCCATTTTTTGGCGTGCTTCCTCTAAAATACTTTTCCGTGAAACCAAAACCCGCCTTTTATCGGAATCCAGTTCCAGTATTTTTAGGTCAAATGTCTGTCCCACCAATGATTCAATGTTTTGAGACCGGCCTAAAGTTGCATGGGAAGCCGGCATAAACGCCCGCACTCCCATAAGGGTCACATTCAAACCGCCTTTAACAACACCAGTCACCGACCCCGAGACAATTCTCTGGTTTTCAAAAGCTTCTTTCAAATCCTGCCAAACTCCTTCTTCATCGGCGCGGCGTTTTGAAAGTAAGATTTTTTCTTCATCACCGGCTTTAGTAACCATAACCTTAATTAGATCTCCGCTTTTAACAACATCCCGCGCCGAAGTAACCGGAGCCGTCGTAAGCTCGGCAAGAGGTATGGTATAGTCCGATTTACCGCCGATATCGACAAAAACCGCGTCATCCCGGACCAAAACCACTTTGGCTTCAATGATTTGACCCGGTTCAAGGTTGGCCAAACGTTCCTCGGCGATCTGCAACGCTTCATCCATCGGGACCGAAGCCTCATTCTCCATTTCCATTTGGTTCATTGTCTCACTCATTAACTATTTTACCCCCTAAATAAGTCAATTTTTCAATTATTTCTTTTATTTGCTGATCAGGAGTTGAAGCCCCTGCAGTAACTCCTATTCTTCCAATTCCTTGGAACCAAATTTCATCAATTTCTTGGGCTGATTCCAATTGATAGGTAGGCGTACCGTTCATCCGGCTGATTTCAGTTAAACGAGAGGTGTTGGCGGAATTTTTACCACCGACCACAATCATCAAATCAACTTTCCGGCTGAGTTCCGCAACTTCTGCTTGCCTTTGGGAAGTGGCTAAACAAATCGTATTATAAATCCTGATCTCTTTGGCGCAGGGTATAACCGCATTGATAATTTGCTGAAAATTAATTAGATCCTGGGTCGTTTGGCTAATAATCCCTACCTTTGGTTGGATTTGACTGGTATCTAAGTTCTCGATGCTTTCAATGACTAATGCTTCTCCGGCGACGGAATCCAGGACCCCTTTTACCTCGGCGTGGGCCGGTTCACCGATGATTAACACCTGATAACCCCCATCACGTAAAAAAACGGCTAATTGTTGAACATTTTTTACAAAAGGACAGGTAGCATCGATAATCTTTAGCCTTTGGTCCCGTGCTGTTTGATAAACGCTCGGCCCTACTCCATGAGACCGGATCACCACCCTGCCGCCTGGTACCTGCGACAAGGAATCAACCGTTTGTAGTCCTTCCGCTTCCAACTCTTTTACAACCCGGGGATTATGGATTAGTGGGCCTAAACTATATAATGGCCCTTCACCTTCGTTCAGAGCGCTTGCTACCATTTCCAAAGCGCGGCGAACCCCAAAACAAAAACCCGCCGTCTTTGCGACTAAAATCTCCATTTAAAAACACCTTTATAAATTGATAATTGACAATTTATAATTGATAATTATCATTCAAAACTATTTAAAAAAATTATCATTCCTATAAGTAAAATTCTTTGGTTTTACTTCGCTTGGATTTTCAACAATTTTTCAATTTCAACGAATTTAATTATTAATTTTCAATTATTAATTATCAATTGAAAGCGCTGCCCCTTTGTTCAAAGCCAAATTCACTATCCGATCAGTCACTTCCGCAATGCTCAAATTGGTAGTATCGATTAAAATAGCGTCATCCGCTTGTCTTAAGGGATCGACTTCGCGGTTGCTATCAAATTCATCCCGCTTTTGGATCTGTTCTTCCAACTCAGCCAAATTAACCTCGATCCCTTTAGCTTTCAATTCCAGCCAACGTCGTTTACTGCGTTCCTCAACCGACGCAGTGAGAAAAATCTTTAATTCCGCGTTTGGCAGGACCACTGTGCCGATATCCCGGCCATCCATTACTACGCCGCCCTCCCGGGCCATATCTCTCTGGAGTTTGACCAACGCCTCCCTGACCCCAGCCACAGCGGAAACCGCCGAGACGCTGTTGGTCACTTCCAGGCTTCGGATGGCTTCGCTGACATCAACCCCATCCATAATTACCCGCAGTTGGGAAAGGCCGTTGGTTTCAATATATTTTAAACGAATTACAGTGTTTTGCGCTAATTGAGTCAATTCAAGTTTGTGATCGATTGATATTTTATTTTGAATGGCTTT
>JBLNDC010000037.1:0-11409 GCA_050261255.1 Bacteroidota bacterium | reverse complement strand
GCCTCAATCGCCATCCGGTCTTCCCGTGCCTTCCTCCGGTCGGTCTCAATCTGCTTTAACATCTCTTCTACCTTGGCTTCTTCAGCCGAGATATAGCTCCGGGCGTTCCGCACTAGAAATTCCGGCAAGCCCAGTTTCAAGGCGATCTCAAAAGCTTGACTGCTCCCGGGCAAACCGGTCAGCAATCGGTAAGTCGGCCTTAGAGTCTCAATATCGAACTCCACCGCGGCGTTGCAAATCCCCTCGGTTTTATAGGCGAATACTTTAAGTTCGCTGTAATGGGTGGTAGCCACCGTCCGTACTCCCAGTTGGTGTAGATGGGTCAGAATACTCATGGCCAAAGCGGCTCCCTCGATAGGGTCGGTCCCGGCTCCCAGTTCATCCAGGAGGACTAGACAATCGGGGCCTTTGGCACCCTCGACAATTTTAACGATCTGAGTCAAGTGCGACGAAAAAGTGGACAAACTCTGTTCGATACTTTGCTCGTCCCCGATGTCGCAAAAGACTTTATTAAAGACTGCTATCTTTGAGCCTGAACCAGCCGGGATGTGCAAACCGGACTGGGCCATCAAGGTTAGGAGGCCAACCGTTTTTAAAGTAACCGTCTTACCTCCGGTATTGGGCCCGGTAATCACCAAGGTATGATAAGCATCACCCAAAGAAACGGTGATTGGCACGACTTTACCCGTCAATAACGGATGTTTGGCGTTGTATAGTTGAATCTGACCGGTTGAATTTAACACCGGTTCGGTCCCGTGAAGCGCCAGGCTAAACCGGCCTTTGGCGAAGGCCAGATCCAACCGGGTTAAAATATTGAGAGCCGTCCTAAGCTGGTCGGAAATCTCCTTCACCTTTCCGGAAAGCTCTCTTAAAATCCGGTTGACTTCCTCAACCGCTTCCGCTTCGATGATTCGTAACTGATTATTCAATTCCACCACTGCCAGGGGTTCGATAAATAACGTCGCCCCGCTGGAAGACTGGTCATGGACTATCCCTTGAAAGAGCGAACGATACTCCTGTTTCACCGGGATCACATAACGATCGTTGCGCAGTGAAACGATCGGATCTTGAAGGTATTTGGAATTCTCCGCAGACTTAACCATTGAATCCAATTTTTCGCGGACCCGGTTCTGGATTACTTTGATTTTGGACCGGAGCGAACGCAGCTTGGGGCTGGCACTGTCCAATACCTCTCCTTCGGGGCTGAGACACCTTTCCAACTCCCTCTCCAAACCATGAAAAACTGCTAGCCTTCCACCCCATTCAGGTAAAATAGTTAAGGAATTACCGGTCCCCGTCAGGAATTCCCGCATTAACCGGGAGCCCCGGAGCGTGGAACCAATCTCCAGTAATTCTTGTACCGCTAAAGTCCCGCCGATGGAAGCTTTCTTTAACGAATCGCGGATATCAAAAATCCCCCCCGGTGGAACCCGGTCGGAATCAACCAGTAATTGGACAGCTTCCGAGGTGATTTGTTGGGCTTCCCGAATCGCCGTTAGATCGGTCAAAGGGCGGAGTTCCCGGACTAGTTCCTTCCCCATGACCGTGGCGGCATACTCCTCAACTTTGGAGATGATTTTATTAAATTCAAGAGTCCTGATGGCTCGGTCGAACAATTCGAAACCTTCTTTCGCATTATTTCAACAAGATCCCCATAATTATAGATAATTTTAAAGCTCTTTGCAAGAACCGGTGTTCTAATAAGAACATCCTGCTTTTTGTTTAGAATTTGTTTAGTAATATTCTTCTATAATTAACTTATCAGTTTTATTTACCACCGGATTAAATGGTTAATCTTGAATTAAGGCGGTTCAATAATTTTAATGGCCTAAACCATCCCGCCATAAACCTGCAAAAAGATTTTAGCTTTAACATTTCTATGGATTATAACAGAAAAATAATTATATTCGGTCCCCTTAAGGAGGTGCATAAAAACATAACCGATCTTGCTCTTAAAAAAAATTCTAGGAGGAAAAAAGATGGAGCTTGTCAAAAATATTCAACAAAGTTTTAACTTGTATCTTAAGAATTTTGGATTACTCTTGCTGGCTGGTTTAATCACCGGAGCAATTTCCTTTGTTTCCCTCGGTATTCTTGCTGGTCCAATGATTGGCGGCATTTTAGTCCTTGGGATTAAATTAAACCGTGGTGAAAAAGGAGAACTGTCTGAAATTTTTGCCCATTTTGATCAGTTTCTTCCTACCTTGGTTGCGACACTGTTGTTATGGGGAGCCGGTTTAGTATTTAATATTATCGGAACCATCCCGGTAATCGGATGGATTATCAGCCTTATCATTACCCCAGCTTTAAGTATTCTTTATTTTCTAACTATCGGTTTCATCGTAGACCAAAAAATGCAGCCGCTGGATGCGATCAAACGAAGCATAGACTGTTTTGCTGCTGAACCGGTACAACTTTGGCTTTATAGTATGGTAATGATGATCTTAAGCGGTATAGGCTCTATTATCCTAATTGTTGGTGCTATTTTAACCATGCCTTTGGGAATGATGGGAATGGCTATAGTTTATCAACAGCTTTCCGTAAAAGAAACCCCTTTATTTAAAATAGAAAAACAAATGCTTAGGATCGCCGGGATTACTTTAGCGTCATTATTAGTTATCGGAATTATCTGTATGATTTTTGGATGGAATTCTTCCCGTAACCGAGGCGCCGGCCTGGCTTCGAAAATTTTAAGCGGCGTTACCGGTCAAAAAGTTGAGATCGATCAAAAAAGCAGTAAATTTAAAATCGGCAATCTGAGTTTTGGCTCCGGCCTCCCCGAAAATTTCCCTAAAGATATTCCAATTTATCCCGATGCTGAAGTGGGAGGTTTTATGAGCGGTAAGGACAGTGAATTAGCAGGATCCACTACTACCCTGACTTCCAAAGATTCGGCAGCAGAAATATATGATTATTACATAAAGAACTTGGATGATAAAGGCTGGAACGTTACTTCCAATGATCTCGGCGAGATGAAGATGATCAATTTTCAAAAAGATCAACGCTCCGGGGTAATAACGATCAATCCCGGAGAATCCCAGTGCGACATTTTAATCGGAATCGAAACCGAATAGACTTTAAAAAATTTTAAATATGGGAGGTTTAAAAATGAGACGGATACTTATTTTAAGTCTTATAGTGTTATTAACTTTTATTGCTCTGGCTTTACCGACCTGGGGCGCGGAGAAACTGTACAAAATAGCCGTCCTCCCCTTTGACGACGGCTCGATTCAAGAGCGTTGGTGGGGTGATAATTGGGATATAGGCAAGGGAATCGCCGACGAATTCGTCACCGAATTTTTGAATACCAATAAGTTCAGGCTTATCGAACGGGAACAGATTGATAAAGTCGTTGAAGAACAAGACTTCGGCCAAAGCGGCCGGGTCGATGCAAAAACAGCCGCTAAAATCGGTAAGATCTTAGGCGTCGATTTCCTGGTTATGGGTAGAGTTACTGAATTTTCTTTGAAATCAACCGGGGTAAGCGGCTTAAGCTTAAAAAAAGGTATCGGGCTCGGAGTCAAGAGCACCAATGCCATCGTCGCCATCGACGCCCGTCTGGTTGACGCCACTACCGCCGAGATTCTCACCAGTGTTACCGGAAGAGGCGATAAACGCAACACCAACCTATCGGTGGCAGTTGAATGGGAGGCTATTGCCTTCGGCAGTGATGAATTTCGTAAGACCAATTTAGGTATAGCCACGCGTGAAGCGGTGGCTTCAGCAGCTCAACAGCTTGCTGATAAAGCATACAGCAGCGGCCGTGGACCGTCCCAACCCGCTAAACTGAGCGGTGTGGTAGCATATGCTTCGGGGAACAGAGTAATCATCAATATCGGTTCATCTTCCGGTACCAAACAAGATATGATCTTTATAGTCAGCAAGGTGCTGGAGGTCGTCAAAGACCCCACCACCGGTGAGGTCATTGATGAAGTGACCGAAGCGGTAGCTGAAATCAAGGTGACAGAGGTAAAGGATAAATCGGCTACTTGCACGGTAGTGAAGAAATTAAGCAGTGACCTTACGACTGCGGTCGGAGATAAAGTAGAGCAGAAATAGAGTTAAAAGTATGAAGTTCACGTGAAAAAAGCAACAGTAAAAAATTATCAGATCATTTTTTACAAAAAGTTCCTACTGCACCTGTTTTCAATCTAAAAGCAACCGTTAAAACTTACGGTTGCTTTTTTAATATTATCATACAGGAAAAATCGACTTAGATAGATAAATTGACAAATATCGAAATAGCAAGCGCGAACTACGCCGGTACTTCTTCCCAGAATTCAAAAAAAGCGTCGTACGCCTGAAGTGTAACAAAGCTAAGACCGATTGGTATCGCATAATTCTTTATAAAAGTGCGCTATCTCGGAAGAAGGCTGTAAACCCAATTCTTCCGAGATAGTTCGCGAAAATAACGCATAATGTTTTTTCACTCCTGATTGATCACCTAATTTGGCAAGGGTGGTTAGCAATAGCTTTAATACTTCTTCTGAGTATGGTTTTAATTCCATTAGTTGGCGCAAATGATTCACAGCTCTAGAATAAGCTTTATTTTGCAGATAATAAACTGCTAACTTTTGTTTTAACTCAATATACAAATTTCTCAATTCTTCTCTAACCGGAACAATCCACTGATAGTCAAGGTCTTCAAGATAATCACCCTGGTAAAGTAAGATTGCGGTTTCCAACTCATTAGCCAAGGTTGCGGTCATGGTTTTTTCCAAAAGTAAATGCGCTACCTCTTCAAATTGATACCGGCCGCTTAGGATACTTCCGGGACGGAGCTGATAACGCTTAGAACCGCGAATGATAATCTCTTTATCGGTAAACTGTTGTAAAAGCCGTCGCAAATAATAAAGGGTGGTATGAAATAATGCGGACGATTTATCAGGATCAACATTTGGCCATAGATCCTCCAATATTTGGTCCGTACTTACCGGTCTATTTTGATGGGCAAGGTATGCCAAAAGATCGCGGGATTTAACAGTTCGCCAACAGGTGGCATCAATTTCTTGTTCATGATGAAAGACCCGGATTGGCCCGAACATTTGGATTTTGAAAAGATAAGAATCTACCTTTTCCCGGCATGCAATTTCTGGTTTAAATTTCAAATTCTTATACTTAAGTGGCTTAATATTCCGTAACGTAGCCCCGCTACCCTTCTCCAATAGCTCTTGCTGATCCAATTCTTTTAGTAACGCTGCCGAATTTTCCAGTCTTTCTTTGGCTTGCTGGTGATCCCCGATCTCCAAAAATATTGAACTTAAAAGCATTTCGCAAATAGGCGCAATTACCCCTCCTTGGGATAGAGCATCATGTAGGGCTTCTTTTCCCATAGTAAGCGCCTTACTCAATTGGCCTTTTTTCGAATATACCAATGCCAAAAGGGAGCGGTTTAGAATATTGAAATTCAGGTCGTTGCCAATCTGTTGAGGAACTTCGGCGCCGCGCCGAAAACAATGTTCGGCCAAATCAAGGGCTCTACGTTCATTTTGGTTATAAGCAAGATGGTTATAGCTAGGCAACACGGTATCCAACATTTCCATTTTATCCAGATAAGCTATATTCTCTAATTTGAGTTTGGAGTTTCCTTTACAACCCATCTAGATACTTCCTCCTTTTAATGGCAAGTGTTGAAACTATGTATTATAAATTGTTGACTTAACTGATTTTATTGATAAAATAAAAACAAGGACTTTTTCTATTATTGAGGGAATTGCATAATTACCTATTTTTTATCCCTTTACCACAATATAGTGATAAATCCAGATGCATCTATTAATATATTGTAATCCAAAGCTAAAATTGTGAATTGTGCAATTTCTTAACTAAATACCCGAATTCTATTAGGTTTTTTCTGCCTAGTTTAACTATACTGCATAACTCATTTTCAACAATCACCCTTAGGGTGATTAATGCAACCAAATAAGGGTGATTTTTAGGGTGATTTTTTCTTGAGTTACATTTGATAATGGAGGCGGTTCCAATTGAGGAAAAGGATTATACCGATGATGCTCGGTATGATGATGGCTTTCTTGGTCTTTGGTTGTGGCGGTATGAAGCTGGATCCGAAAAATCCGGTGACAATCACAATGTGGCACAATTACGGCGGTCAGATGCAGAGCGTTATGGACGAACTGATCGATGAGTTTAACAGCTCAATTGGAAGGAAGAAAGGCGTTATTATAAGTGTTACATCCATTTCAGCGTCAAAAGATATCCAAGAGAAGCTTTTAATGATTGCCGCAGGAGACCCAGGAGCGCCGGAAATGCCCGATATCGTAACTGCTTACCCAAACACCGCCCTTATCCTATCCCAACAAGGACTGTTAGCCCCTTTGGATGATCAATTCACCGCTAAAGAACTTGACGCTTATTTACCTCAATTTATCGAGGAAGGGAGACTCCCCAACGGCAAACTTTATGTATTCCCCATCGCGAAATCGACCGAAGTTTTATTCGTCAATCGGACATTATTTGACCGGTTTTCCGTTGCAACCGGCATCACCCTTGACAGTCTTGGCACTTTCGAGGGGATCGCTGAAGCTGCGATCAAGTATTATCAATGGACTGATTCTCTGACGCCCAATAAGGCTAATGACGGCAAGGCATTTTATACCGCTGATTCCTGGTTCAATATCGCCCAGGTTGGCGTCGCCCAGTTAGGTGGGGAGTTTGTGAATCCGGAACATCTGAATATCGCCTCCAGTATTTATCGACGTATTTGGGATTTCACCATTTTACCCGCGCTCGCGGGAGGTTACGCCGTAACCAACAGCTACTCTTCGGAGCTGTCTAAAACAGGGGAAATCATTTGTTCTACCGGATCCACGGCGGGAATTCTGTTTTACGGCGATAGCATAACTTATCCAGATAATACCGTTGAAGCTACTACTTATACTATCTTACCTTATCCGATCTTTAAGGGCGGTAAAAAATTAGCCTTACAACGGGGTGGAGGCATGTGCGTCAGACGCTCTTCTCCCAAAAAGGAATATGCCGCCGCGTTATTTTTAAAATGGTTTACCCAACCGGAGCAAAATATGCGATTTGTTTCTTCCACCGGTTATCTGCCCGTAACCAAAAAAGCCTTTGAAAACAACATGAAACGGGAGATCGATACGGCGAAAACCCCAAATCTGAAGAAGTTACTTGAAGCAGCCACTCGAATGTACGAGGAATACACCTTCTTGGTTCCGCCAAACTATGAAAAATTGGACGGAATAAGTAAAGAATACGAAATAAAGGTCAAGCAATCAATGTTGGAAGGAAGAGCTAGAGCATTGCGAAAAAAAGAAACAGCATCGGCTATTAGTGAAGAACTTTATCAGCATTTTATCAGTTTTTGGAAAACCCGGTAGAAAGGTTCTTAAAACATGAACAAACTAGCTAGCTCATTTAGAGAGTCGCTTCTGGAAATTCGTTCATTTGGAAAGAACGGGCTTTCCTTACAACGGCGCTCCTTCACTTTTTTCATCCTCTTTCTATTTGCCGTGATGTCGGGATTATTGTTGATTCTCTTCTCTACCGGGGCTTTCTCGGTTGGACTCAAGGAATGCCATGTCTTTTTAAAGAACGAACTTGGACATATTGCCGGTGATGTATCCCGGGAATTCGGCACCCTCTCTATAGAGGGCGTTTCGCTAGCTAAACGTTTGGCCGAGCAGATTGAAAAAAGATTGAAAGCTAATGGCTTAACCCCATCGGAGCTAAAAAATAATCCCCGTCTTTTAGAGCAAATCCTTAGCGAGTCGGTAGAACAACTGATCATTGCACTGGAAAAAAACAAGAGTAGCGGTGCGTTTCTGGTATTGAATGCTACGATCAATCCAAGGCTTAAAAATGCTGAACATTCCCGCGCCGGACTTTTTTTGAAGAACATGGAACCCAACGTCATTAACCTTTCTACTCCTACAATCCGCTTTTTACGAGGCCCTGCTTCGATTGCGCGCCAAAAACATCTTTATTTACTGCCCCAATGGCAAATGGAATTCACTGTCGAAACCGGTGACTTTTTTTTCACTACTATGAACGCAGCGGCGGGTAGTAATCTTCCACTGTCACGCTTATATTACTGGAATCCGAGTTGCGCGTTGGCGGGCGACTATGAGAAAGCCATGTTATTGTGCGTGCCGCTCATCTCCTCCGATGGTGTTATTATCGGTGTATGTGGATTTGAAGTCAGCGCGATGTTATTCAAACTAAAAAACATTCCCGACAATTCAACCTATACACGGGCCTTTACCATGCTCACGCCTATACAGAGGAATACTCTTGACGCGTCAAAAGCTATGTATGCCGGAAATTATAGCGCCATCCCTTTACAAATCGGCGGTACTTTGTCAATCAAAGCGCTTGGAAACGGAATTTCAAGTTATATAACCCCGGATGGCTCTGCTTATTCCGGCCTCCACCAAAAAATAAACCTTTACCCAAAGAATGCCGCCTTTTCTGGAAACGAATGGGCATTAGCCGTTCTAATACCGGAGCAAGATTTAATGGCCAACATTATGAGACAGAACCGGCGTATTCTGGTTTTACTTTTTATATTACTCATTTTCAGTGTTGGCGCAGCAGTCCTCTTCAGCCGTAAAAACATCGAACCGGTAGTAGGCGCCTTGGAAATGGTAAAAACCAATCAGATTTCAAAATATGAAAAAACCAATATTCATGAAATTGACGACTTGTTTGCCTTTTTAGCTTCCCGTGACGAACCCGGCGATACTTCAGCACCTTCGGAGGATACGACCAAAGCCTCCGCCTTATACAATGCTTTTGTGAAAAACATTAAGACCCTCTCCCCAGCCGAACGATCAGTCTTCAATCTCTATATGGAAGGTTATACGGCCCAGGAAATCACTAAGATCTTATGCCTTTCCATAAACACCATCAAAACCCATAACAAAAGGATTTATACAAAGCTGAATGTTTCCTCCCGTAAAGAGTTGCTCGTCTATGTGAAGATGATGAAGGAGAAAGACGGTATCCTTGATGGAGAGGAGTGAGGGAAAAAGCATTGCGTTTGATATAAAAACCCTGGAGATAAAAAATATTTCATAGTGAAACGGCGTATGAAGCCTACGCCGTTTCACTATTAGCCCTAATAATGGGATGGCTTTCGATTATAGTTGTTTAATGAATAAAAGAAATTCATCATCATGTTCGGAACTATCATAATGATAATAAAAATCATCCCCGCCGTTTTCCCGAATCATTAACTCACAAACCGAAATGACTCCTGGTCCCCGTTAATTGTCCGGACAATTCAACGGTTGCATTATGGGTAGCAGACATGTCTCGAAACGCACGAACATCAATGCCATGTTGAAATGGTTCGATTAGCAATTGAATATACCCTCGTAATCATTAATATCACCGTTAATACTGACAGTACCCCCCAAAATTCCGCATTCCATTGATCCTTGATGATAAGAACCTCTTGCCCAATCAGCGATCTTTTCGCCAACCGTAAATTCGACCGAATATTGGCATTTTGACTTATCCTCCCATCTCCAAGTCCCTATATAGTCTTCTGCGGTAGCTTGAAAAAGACCGCCCTCATTATTTCCTTCCCCACCACTACCGGAGCCTCCACCGCCGCATCCGGCGAAAGCCAACGCTAAAACAACCAGCAACTTCACGGCGATCACTAAACTACTTTTGTTACGCATCTTTTATATAAAATACCTCCTTATAAATTTTTTTAAAAAAACCTACATTTATAATATCAATCGTTTCTAAACAAATTCTCAACAATTACCTTGCTTTATCATCAGTAACAACTCCAATTTGTTGAGAATTTGTTGTGAACTCATCCTTTAAAATGAATGTAGATTAAGTATATGAATGGAGGAATAATGATGCAAAATCGTTGGTTCTGGTTTATATCTTCCTTATTGTTACTCTTTTCTTTTTCGGTTTTAGCTGCCGGACCGCCCCGCAGCGAAAAGGAGATTCCGGTTTACCCGGGCGCGGTTCGGGATCTGACCGCCGAAAAAGAAATCCTTAGCGAATATTCGGAATACGACGTAGAGCTCAAAAATACTTGGCGCTCAGTTACTGTCAAGGTTTATACCGCAAAATCCATAATTGACGAAGTGTGTAAGTTTTACATTAATAAGCTGGGCGCTAAACCGGGAACACCGTTGGAAGACCCAGCTAGTCTCAAACCAGGAGCATTCTATCCTCCCTGGTATGAGTTGGATTTTTATGGAGCGGATATCTTCGAAGATCAGTACGAAAGAGACACCCTCATCCAAGACGGCAAATGGGTCAAGTCCGCTTTCGCCAAACGGCCGCAGTGGAAAAAAGGCGCTTGGCTCTGTCAGGCCTGGTTTGAGTGGAACGTTACTTTGAACAACGGCGATCTGGCCCGGTATTCGGTGTTATTGGAAGATGTGGGATATGATTCCCGCAAGAAAATAGATTTTAAAACCACCCGGATCAGAATCGAAATAATAGTGACCAAATCCGAAGCGGCTTTGGAAGAAGAAGAGGATGAGGCGATGGATGAAGCCGTTGCAGCAAAAGCCCGTCAATTAGCGAAAAATCCTCCTACAGCCCAAACATTGGGCCTTCCCATTTATCCTGGTTCAGTCTTTAACCCGGAGTTATCCGCCGGAATGTCCTTGGACGGTGACTACCAATACTATGTTTATCTTAGTAATGATCCGCCCGCCAAAGTTGTGGCCTTTTATGAACAACGTTTAGGGAAAAAAGCCGATTCCAACGAGGGCGGTTATCTGATCGCGCTCAAGGGCAAGTTGCCGGTTCCCGATGAAGGATTAGCGATTCAACCGAATATGCTCTTCGGCGGTACGGCTAAAACGGTAATCACAGTTCAAAAGCGGCTTCATTGAATAATAAGGCCAATCTAGAGTCGCAATGAAGGAATTATGCTTAACCTGTAATTAGTGCTGGCACCCAGGGGTTATCACCCCGGTGGCCAGCCCGAAAACGAGGAATACTTACTATTGGATTCTAACGGCTTTTAATCGCGAAAGTTGGAGGTATAATCTAGCTCAAACAGATCCTTTTTAAAATGATTAACGGAATTAGGCTAAAATTTTTTCCATCAATGGAAGGTTTTCCAATTAGAAAAACGAAATACTTTAAAGTATAAATATAGTATCTAGGAGGAAAATTTATGAAAAAAACCATCCTTTATTCCAGTATGGTTCTCTTCCTTATTTTAATTTTATCAACTATCTGTTTTTCAGGCAGCGAAACAATGCCTTTAGAAAAAGCCTTTAGAGGATCGAAAGCTGTATCTGAAACAAATTCCTATATTATCGGATCTTTTTCTATGATCCATACTAAGTGGGACTATTACGATAAAAGGCTGTCTCCGGTGGAGAATATAAATAGTGATTGTAAAATTAGATTAGTGCTATTACTTCAAAACACGAGCAG
>JBLNDC010000036.1:0-3566 GCA_050261255.1 Bacteroidota bacterium | reverse complement strand
ACCAGATGGATTCCCTCGGCTAAAAATAGGTTTTCCTGAAGGCGTCCTTTTTTATGATGTAGTGTTCTTACTAATTTTATTAAATCATTGGAAACGCTCGTGATCATTGGATACCTACATGGCTTCAATTTTCTTAATCCGCTCACTGGTGGGCGGATGGGTTGAAAACAGTTGGAAGATAGCGGGGTTCTTGTCTCCGCCGGACTCGGCTTCCATCCGCTTCCAAAAATTAAGTAATTCATTTTTGTTATACCCGGCCGCTCTCATATAGTTAACTCCATGGGCGTCAGCTTCGTATTCGGCTTCACGGCTATATCCGAGTTGAGCGAGGCTAATCGCGACCGCGCCGATTTTTGAAATTTGTTCTCTCCGTTTTTCACTGCTTTTATCGACAATTAAACTGAGTAAAACGCTCATCCCGATAGTCCGGGAGATAGTTTTCATGCTGTGTCGTTTTTCGACATGGGCGATTTCATGGGCCAGTACTCCCGCCAATTCCCCATCGCTTTTAATATAAGACAACAATCCGGTATGGACGAAAATATAACCCGCCGGCAAGGCAAAAGCGTTGACCGTATCATCTTTGACAACTGCGACACTGTATTCGATTTCAGTTTGGCGTTTGGTTTGTTTCACTAAATTAATGAACATTGAGTTCAACCAGTCTTCTTTTGCTTGGGATAGTTTGACAATTTCATTTTTGGCGATAATTTGCTGATAGGTATGATACCCAATCTCCTTTTCCAAGCCTAAAGATAAGGCGTCGATGAGATTATTAGCAAAGATATTAGTGGGCAGTAATAAAAAAGCAGTTAGCGAAATGAGAATTAGGGAGATAAGGCGTCGATTCATCTGTCTCACCTCGTGTGTTTTGGTCCATAGTATTATAGCATAAACACCATTCTTAGACCATTATCGTTAAACTTTTACATAATTCGGTTTTTAAAGTGTATTTCCTCTTACTCAAACTCAAATAGAATTTCTTAAAATTTTTTCTTAAGTTTAGTCTTGAGTTGGCGGAAACTATCTTTAAACCTAATCCACGTTTTTCTCCGACATTGCATTTGTTCGACAATTGTCAAAAACTCTTTCGATGAAATCGGATTGTATTTTTTTAAAAAGACAATTAGATCCGATTGGTTCAAGGACAACCGCCCCAGATCTTTAGCCCTGCTTTTAATCGATAGGGTCTTTCTTTGACGGGCCCGGTTAAGGTCGATAAAATATAATTCCGGTACAACTTCGATATTTTTAATCAAAATATTTGAGGCATGAAGATCATTATGAATAATCCCGGCATCATGCATTAAACGAATATTATGAGCGGTTTCGGCAATGAGCTTACTTTTTAAAGTATCGTCAAAGTCATTAATAACCTGATAAAATGAGTAATCAAACGTTAAGAATTCAGTTAAATAATAACAATTAACCAATCGATTATATTTTCCTCTTTCTTCAATGATTGCGATTGGGCGAGGAGTCTTCAAGCCGATTTGGAGGAGGGCTAAAGCTGTTTTTAAAGACCGGAAGGCTTTTGAAGGTAAAAAACGAAAGCGAAACTGATCGTATTTTCGAGTTAGCTTGAATTTTTTAACAACAATTTCATCAATAATACCTAATGTTTCATTTACGCCAAACCGAACTAATACATTGCGATAATCGTGAAATGCTGGATTGCGGGCGAGGTATGTTTCGATACTATTAAGAAACTCCCGAAATTGAAGCGAATCCCAATCTTTGGCAACCTTAATCAGTCTGTAAACCTCCGAGTCAACCGCGTAGCGATATTCCTTAAATTCGAAGTTTAGTTGCTCCATCGTTTGTCCCCGCCCCAATTATAATTATAAATAATTAAGAGAATATGCGGGGATACCCGCATATTCTCAATAAGATGTCACCTTATGTAAATTAACTGTCTCTATAAGCCGAGTTCTGTACCCTTGCGGGCGGTAACCATTTATCTAGGACAACGGTTGCCCGGTGTCTCCAGCAGCCAACCCGGGAGAAAAACGGGCCGTTTTATCTCTCCCCTATTTGGCCTTGCTCCAGATGGGGTTTTCCAAGCCGATCGATTCCTCGATCGCTGGTGCGCTCTTACCGCACCTTTTCAGCTTTGCCATATAATCAAATTGAAATAACTCAATCGTATTATTGGCGTTTCCTTTTCTGTGGCACTTTCCGTAGGGTCGCCCCTCCTGGATGTTATCCAGCATCTTGCCCTATGGAGCTCGGACTTTCCTCAGATCGATTTGATCCGCGGTTACCCAAGACAGTTATGTTTAATGACAGTAGAAATTTTAACATAATCATGCTCCAATGTCAAATCAACCGTCGCTAAGGCATCGTCCAAATAATTGAAATGCAAGAAATGATCGCTTATTCAAGAATCAATAGAAAATTTATTGTTCAATCGAATTTACGGTGCTGGGTTCTATTGAAAAAGACTGGTAACTGCCGCAACCAACCTCGCCATTCCATTTTTCTCCGGGAAAAGCCCATATCTGGCAGGTATTTTCCGAAGTAAGATTGATGCAATCCTTGCATTCGCCCACTGCATGAATGGATAAACCAGGGGTGGTCAATACCTTGTATGTTTTTTCCCGGTTCATTACGAACTAACCCGCTTACTTTTGAGCACATTTCCAAACTGATCGACAGTTATCTCCAATCGGTGCATAAAATCACCTAAGGACGCTAATTTTGAAACACTTTCCAAATGCATAAAGTCAGTTAACATTGTATTCAACATCTTATAAACATCAGCCAATTCTTCCTCCCGTTTTTTAAGCCGCTCCCGATCCCTCTCACTCCCCTTTTGCAATTGATCGTTTTCATCCATTAAACGTTGTATCTCTTCCATTAATTTATCTTCGCGTTTCAAATCCCTTTCGACGGCTAACAAATGTTCAATGAAACCGCGTAGATCCAACTGATGCCGCTGATTGCTTTCAATTTTGGCGACCCGTTCCTCTAAATTTCTTAAAGTTTCGGGAAGTGATGAAAGTTGGTAAAAGAATGAGTTTGCTTCATCCGGGGCGTTAATTTTAGGAGGTATTGTTGCTTCGTTAGTTTGAGGTTGATTAACCGCATGAATGATCTTCGTATCACTTGCTTTTACAATTTGTTTATTATCGTTTAAAAACTGTTGCCCCATAGTAATTAAATCGTCATCAGTATAATTCAACCTTTTTATCAAACGATAAAAACGTAGTTTTAAAGCGGCGGGAGTAAAAGGATTTCCTAATTTTTGCTGTAATTCGGCACATGCTTCAGCTCTGGAGTTTCCCAATGCTTGGTGCTTGCTGAAGGTTTCAAGGATGATACGGTCAATGTCCTTCAATTCGCGGCTTCTTTTTCGAGGTGTGGTCGTAGAGTCAGCTGCGTATTTTGATTGCATCATATTGTAATAATCTTGATTTGTCATCCCTTTTTCTTTTAATAAACGGCAAAATTGGCTTCGGAGCGCGCTCATCTTTCTACCGAGCCGGCCAACTAATTCCCTTCTTTTTTGGGGGTTCCACCATGATTCAAAAAGGATCTCGTTTTCAGTTTCGGTATAACGCGGT
>JBLNDC010000035.1:0-3303 GCA_050261255.1 Bacteroidota bacterium | reverse complement strand
GAAATATCGGATTTTTCTTACCGGCGCTGGATAAAAGCCTTTTGTTTAAAACTGTAATCCGGGATGGCGTCTTGCCACGGAAGAGCTTTTCAATGGGAGAGGCGGAAGAGAAACGCTTCTATTTAGAATGCCGGAGAATAGGATAGGCACCTAGGTTCCGCAATTACTTTCATAAACCAGCCAGCCCGCTTGATATTTTAAAGCGGGTTTTTTGATAAAAAAGCATTCTCCAAATTATCTGTTTAACTTAAATTTTTTGAGGATAAAATGTTAAAGTGTTTTTATTTTTAAAGAATGTTTCGAATTTCAGATCATTTATGATATGATTATTTATGGTTGGCTGAATGGGAAAAAACCCTTTTCGGATCTTATTGCTCATAAAGTCCCCCTTTATTGTATTTATAGACACTGAACACCTGGATCTTATAAAGGAGAAGCGATGGGAAACCAAAATCAAACTAAAACACCTACCATACGTGATGTCGCTAAAGCTGCAGGTACGGCTGTTTCTACGGTTTCGTATGTTTTGAATAACGACCCCAATAAATATGTGAGCCAGGACTTGAGGCAAAGGGTGCTTCAAGCGGCTCGAGACCTTAACTATCACCCTAATTTAATTGCCCGGAGTATGAAAGGTAAAGAACGGCGTGTTCTCGCAATTATCGTACCGCAGTTTGAAAACGTTTTTTTTACTAAGGTCATCAATGGGGCGGAGCATATCTCCTATGAGAATGGGTACATGCTTCTCTTTTGCAGTACCTTCGATGACCCGGACCGGGAAAAAAACTTCATCGAAAATTTAATTGCCCAACAGGTTGATGGTTTATTAATCTCTCCTACAATTGAAGGATGGAGAAACACTAGTATTATTAGGGAAAGAAATATACCTTATGTGGTTTTGGATCGTTTGCTGGAAGATTCCGAAGTACCGTACGATTCCGTCTCATTTGATAATAAAGAAGGTTCCTATCTGGCAACGAGGCATCTGATCGCTCAGGGACATCGGAAATTAGCGTATATCAATTGGGATTCCCCGTTTTCCCATCTAAAACAGCGTTTAGACGGTTTTTGGAAAGCCATTGATGAAGCGGGCCTTTCCAGAACCGATTGTTTCATCATTTCCGGCCGCCACGTCAATGCCGAATCCGGCTATAAACTGGCTCAATCCCTGTTTTCACAGTTCAACCCCACAGCGGTTTTGGCTTCACATCATTTTTTTGGCGAAGGTTTAGTTAACTTTTTAAGGGAGACGGGACGGGCGATCCCGGATGATATCTCGGTTGTCGTCTATGGACAACCTTCCTGGGTTAGGTTAAACCAACCATCCTTCACCTGCATCCAACAGCCGGCGCAGGAAATTGGAGAACTCGGCGCCAAAATTTTGCTTAACCGAATCGCCAATCCGGGCATTCCTTTTGAAAGATTTATTTTAAAACCAAATTTAATTATTCGCGATTCAGTAAAAACCTTAGCTATTCAATAATTTCAAGCTACTAATAAATTAGTGTGAATTTCAAAGAAACGTTTCATTGAAATTAATCCTTCATTTTAATCACCCCCCATCCTTTTTAAAGAATCCGAAACAATTTAGCTATGCTTTATTGACAAAATGTTTAAAGGGATGTAATATAAAATTAACTTGTTTGTTATGTTTATAAACCTTGGAGAAACGTATTTCTGAGATTACTAAGTTTTTTTGAATATCAAAGGTCAGTAATATCAGCTTCAGAGAAACGTATCTCTAAAGGAGGTGGCCGAAGAATTAATTATAATCCGGGAAAAGAAAGGAGTATCGAATGAAAAAGTTCAAATATCTTTTACCCCTAATTTTAATAGGTTTTCTTTTTGTAGGTGTCTCAATGGCATCATATGACTTCAGTAAAGCCGGTTATCGCGAAGGGGCGTCTTTACCGACTACGGGTACGGTGATCGATATGACATCCCGATTCGTAGTTCCCAATGATAATATGGACGATACTGCCCATATTCAAGCTACGATTGATAGCCTAAAAGGGATTGCCGGCCCAAATAACCGGTATATTTTACAATTCCCCGCCGGTACCATTAATATCAGCGACGAAATTCATATTGACGTTGACGGAATTATAATTAAAGGAATGGGAGCCGATCCGGCTACGGGAACCAAATTTCTTTTTAAACCTTGGAAAGCTTATTCGGTAAGCAACGGTGAACCCGTCATTGATGGGAAATTATGGCCGGGGCATGCCGCTTTTCGGGTAGAAACCCGCGTTAAGCATTCTGACGAGCCAAATTATGAAGGAAGCATTAATTTTCATTGGAAGTCAGGCATCAAGGTTGCCAGCTCAGGAGGGGGAACCCAGGGAAGCAATAAGGTTTACCTTGCCAGCGGCGGCGGCTCGAAATTCCAAGTCGGTCAGACTATTTATGTTGGAGCATGTAATACGGTTGAATTTTTGGAAGCGACTTATGTTAAACCCGAGGATTACCGGAACGAACATATGAGGAGTCAAATGTTCAAGGTTACGGCGATTTCCGGCGATACCCTGACCATTGATAAACCACTCGAATTTGACATCCCGTACAGCAACAGCGGAGATATTTTAGGGACTACTTACTACAGTAAGGTAATGCCGGTGACGGCCATTCGTGATGTAGGGTTCCAAGATTTCTATTTTGAAGGGAACTTGTCCCATACTGAATATGCGAACACTTGCAATGCTGGGATTTATGACGCCAACACCAATCCCGGCGGAGTTGGATACCGTTATCAAAACGCCGCTCCGGAATACGCGATTCACGGTATTCTTTTTAAATGGGTCGAAGATTGCTGGGTAAAGAACGTTAGAATGTATATGACTCCTTCCCATCCAATCGTCACCGAATTTGCCCATCATATTACCTTTGACGGCAATTATTTGGACGGCTCTTGGAATAAAGGCAAGGGGGGCCACGGTTATTTCAGATGTTCCAAATCTTATGACGGCAAAATCACTAATAATACCGTCAATCTACTCCGCCATTTAACCTTGCAATGGTCGGCCAGCGGCAATGTAGTAAAAGGCAATAATCTCACCTGCGACATTAATTTTCACGGCGGCTGGGAACGAAACAACTGGGTAGAGGGGAATACCAGTGTAATTCCATTTGAACACCGGAGTTGGACCGAAGAAGGCCCCGAAAACGAAACTTGGTACAATATTTGGTGGGCTTCCGGACAGCATGCTGGTGATTGGGCTGGAGCGTCAGGCTACAATAATATCCTCTATAACAACGATTTCAAAAAGCAAGAAGTAGCGGGCGGCCCATACAATACATATTCAC
>JBLNDC010000034.1:0-3775 GCA_050261255.1 Bacteroidota bacterium | reverse complement strand
ATAATGGAACGAAGTTTTTAGGGAAACCTTACGAACCCAATGCAATTATAAAAAATGATATTGAATTTATTTTGATGCAAAGAAAACCTGGAGGTTACCGTAAACCTACTGAAGAACAAAGAGATTTAAGTAGAATAAAAAAAGAGGATTTTGATGAGTGGTTTCAACAGTTTTGGAACATCACAGGAGCATCAACGAGAGAACATCCAGCTCCATTTCCTCTCGAACTTGCTACTAGATTAGTAAAAATGTTCTCTTTTGTTGGTGATACTGTAATTGATCCTTTTTGTGGTTCGGGAACAACTATGTTAGCAGCTATTAAGTCAAATAGAAATAGTATAGGTATTGAAATTGATAAAGATTATTGCGGAATTACTATGAAACGGTTGTCAAAAGAAATTGGTTTATTCAGTGAAAATCATAGTTTGGTTTTTGTAAATAATTCAAGTGATGAACAAGGGAAGCCCGAAACGACGCATAGCAGTACGGTTACCGCTAGGGGCGCGGAGGGTATTTCATGAAGCTAAAATTAGGAGTCCAGTTATAATGAAGTCGTACCCACATCCGCTCGCCTAAGTTATGAGCGATCTAAGCGGGTGGACCAAGTGGAAAATACAGATTTTCGGGTTTAGGGCGTGGTCTAATGGATTTGGAGTATCGCAACGGATTGCTTTTTGTATCACTGAGGATAATATACATTAGAGAAATATGAATTCTTAAGCGGCTGCCGTACGGCAGCCTTCAATTTAGGGCGAGTCGAGCTTCATCTATTACCGAGCGTGAGGCTTATTATGGAGGTTGTTTGAATGCTCCAATATTCCCCGCGAATTTACTACTGGGAACCGGTCGCAGAAAGCGATCGGCCGGTTATCGCGTTAATCAAAGGGGACAAATATAGTCTTTTATTCGATGCCTGCAATTCCAGGCGGCATGCGATGGAAGTGAGGGATTCAATCAGGCAAAATAACCTGCCGGAGCCTGATTTCATTGTCATTTCCCATGCCCATCTCGATCATTGGTTTGGTTTAAGCCGTTTTCGGGGAGTTTCGTTTTGTTCCCAAAAGACTTTGAATATCATTGAGAACAAGATATTACAAGATTGGAGTATTGAATCGGTACATCGGCGGGTTCTCGAAGGAACTGAGCATCCAATGACGGAACAGATGCTGAATATCGAATACGGAACCGAACAAAGGGAGATCGAATTAAGAACTCCGGATATCGGAATCAGTGAATCGATGACCTTTCAATTGGGAGGCATCCATTGCTCTTTTCAATATGTTGGTGGCAATCATGCGGAGGATTCGGCGGTTTTATATGTGGTAGAGGAAAAGCTCCTGCTATTAGGTGACATATTATATATTCGGGAAAACAACCTCCAAATCATCGAGGATCTATATAAGACCATAAAAGATTATCATGCGGAATACTATATCGATTCCCATGAGAATAAGATATATGACAATCAGGACTTAGATAGTTTGATCGAGGAAATGAGAACCAATAACACCGGGATTTAATCATATCTTGCGGAAGGCAGGAAATCATCGATATAAGCGTCGAGATCTCCCCGGATACCGTTTTATGGCCGGGCAGCAATGCTTATTCCTAAAACGTCTTTATTCTTTTGAAAACAACGATGAAGTAAATGTCTCTTCCATGGAGATAAATCTGCATACCGGCACCCATATCGATCTTCCCCAGCATTTCATCCGGGATGGGGAAAGCGCCTCGGCGGTTGATTTGGTTAAGTTTTGCGGTAAGGCAAAGGTTATTTGTCTTGATGTGAATAGAAATATTGAGGGGAAAGATCTGGAGAGATAGACATAGATGAAGGGGACATCATTTTGTTTAACATTGCCGGAAACAATAAATGTTTAACTGAGCCGCATTTTACGGATGAATACATAGCTTTAAGCATGTCGGGTGCGGAATACATGATAAAGAAAAAGGTAAAGCCGATCGGAATCAATGAAGATCCCGTCACCGGAAATGCCAATGGTCCGCTGGGAGCATATCTGGTCCACCATCGGTTGGTTGATACTTCAAATGGCCAGTTTTGTTTTAAGGGTAGACAAGGTGAAGCAATCAATAGATTAGGAACAATAGAAGTAAAAGTTAAAATTGAGGATAACCAACCGGTACAGGTGCAAATCGGCGGAGAAGCAGTGATTGCATTTAAAACGGAAATAGAAATATAAAATACCTCAATCCTGTTCCGTCAAGACCAACGGACCGTTTTTGGTGATGGCGATAGTGTGCTCATACTGAGCCGACAGGCTGCCGTCCGCCGTCCGGGCGGTCCATCCGTTCCGGTCGATTGTCAGGCGGTAGGAACCCATATTGATCATCGGCTCGATGGTAAAGACCATCCCTTCACTGAGTTTGATCCCCCGGTTGGGAAGGCCGTAGTGGAGTACTTCCGGAGCCTCATGCATGTTACGACCGATGCCATGTCCGGTAAACTCACGCACCACCGAAAACCCGTGGGATTCGGCATGAGTTTGAATGGCATGGGAGATATCGCCGAGCCGGTTGCCGCTGACCGCTTTTTCGATACCGATGTATAGGCATTCCTTCGTCACTTTTAGGAGTTTCCTCGTTGGCTCGGATACGCGCCCCACCGGATAGGACCAGGCGGAGTCGGCCTGCCAGCCCTTAAGGTTGACCACCATATCGATGGTGACGATATCGCCCTCATGGAGCGGCGTTTCGGTCGGGAATCCATGGCAGATTTGGTCATTGACCGAAGCGCAAGTCGCAAAGGGATAACCCATGTAACCCTTTTGCTCCGGCTTCGCCCCGTGGGAGCGGATAAAGTCCTCCGCGAAACGGTCGATCTGTAAAGTCGTAATCCCAGGGCGGATCATTTTGCGAAGTTCCCGGTGGCAGGCAGTTAATATTTTACCCGCTTCGGCCATCAACTCGATTTGTTGCGGGGTTTTGATGGAGACCAATGTTACTCCTCCTTAGATGGTAGCTCTATCGGTGCTGTTATTGAGCAACTCACCCCCGGCCCTGCCACTTTTTTAAAAGGGAAGTCCAATGTCTGGATGGAATGCTCGCGTTCACGCGGAGCGGTTCTATCTATTTTAACCATCAACAGTCATTTTCGACAAAGTCAAGAGTCTCATAAAGATTAGGCAGGTTGTCCAAATATAGCTACTCTAGAATTATATACTATGTTCCCGGAGTTGTTAACGCGATAACTTCCAGTCCAATTCTTCCATTTCAAACTTCACTCTTCACACTTTAAGCTTTGGAGGAAGACATGAGGGACGACTGTTTCGTCGTAGAGACACTTACCGAAGTACAGATAAATCAATTGTTGGTGATGTACCAAAATGAGCTGTGGTCAAAGGAACGCAGGATTGAAGATGTAAAAGCGATGCTTCAAAACAGTAACATTGTGGCGCTTATTCATAAGCACAACAATGAAGACATCGGTTTTGCCCGCTTTTTGACGGATGGTATTTATCGGGCATTCATCTATGATGTCATTATCTCCAAAAAATATAGAGGCTCGGGGTACGGCAGAATTTTCCTCGAAACGCTGGTTAAGCATAAACACTTGAAAAATGTTGAACGGGTGGAACTATACTGTCAAAATCAGAATGTTTCCTTTTATGAAAAGTTTGATTTTAAGGAAGTTCCGGTGGGAACCCATTTGATGAGAAGAATACCATAATAAAGTTTTCACTTTGCCTGGAACTGGATGCAATACTGCGGGCTAGTGGTCAGTACCCCATATCAACCGTCACAGGGTATTTGGGTT
>JBLNDC010000033.1:0-5160 GCA_050261255.1 Bacteroidota bacterium | reverse complement strand
ACAGGAACAATTTTACCTTACTTTAATTTTATCATTTTTTTCGAATTAGCGGTGGAAAAAAGGACCTTTAGGTAGGTCCCTTTTTGTTTGATTCTTTATTTTCTTTTGTTGTAACCCCGTTCACCGTAAGGTTGAAGTTTCTCCAACCAGAGTTCCTCCAGGGCTTTCAAGTCTTCCTTGTAGTCATATTGGGGATCCTCAACCGGTTTCAAGCGGTCCAGAACTTCAAAAACAAAGTTTTCGGGTCCAAATTGAGCAAACTCCTTCTTTAATTCCTTGTCCCATAAACCCATGGTCAGCCCCATCTTTAAATCGAATTGAAACCGGCTTAGAGCTCCGTCCAGGTTAAGGCTGCTTAAAACCTGGATTTTCCCAGTGGCCTTATTTCTGATTTGATAGATTCCCATGTTCGGTTTGCGGTTCTTATATTCTTGAGTCAATTCTTTGCGTCGATCCATTGCAATTCTCCTTTATTTACGACTTTAAATTGGGGATTAGAAAGGTAGGATTAGTCTCATTCAAGATACCTTCCATTCGGTTTTTAACTGCTGGTTTGGTCTCCGGATCGGGAAGTATATAAAACTGGTTATTTTGAATCGCTTCAAAAGTGAGGTCAGCTATCTTTTCCGGGGCTATTCCGTTTTGAACGGCATTCCTAATCATTTCTTTCAACTCTTTACCCAATAACTACTCCCGTCCGGTAGGCGGTCCAGGAAGCCGTACTCGATCAGATACCTTCGTAAAGTAACATAATCATGATAGGCTGCTTCCAAAATGGCGTTGACTTCCATCTCGGTATACTTCCGATCCGGTTGGAACCGGTTGGCCAAGTGTTTGATGATAATCACTTTCCGTTTTTCCTTGGCCGGAAATTCGGATAGCGGACCATCCGGTCCTTCCGGGAAGTAGCGTCTGATAATCGCCTCGTTCTCCCCTGCGGTGATGGCGAAACGTTCGTCGACCATCCGGGCGGAACGGGGGATCGCGATGAATTTGTCATTAGTTTCCGACTGCATTTTTGCCTCCAGTAATTCCATGATCGCCAAGAAGACCTTGGCTTGTTTCATCTTCTCGCGGAGGGCGAACCGGTGGTTCCGGACGGTGGAGAGGCTGACCCCGTCCATCCGGGCGGCGATCTCCTTATCATTCAGGCCTTGATGGAATAGTGATATTAAGGACTTTTGATGTTCCGTCAGTCCGGTATATTTTTTATCCATGTCAAGCAAGAATTGAAACATGGATGAATGGCCCGTTTCCAGATGGATTTGGGCCGCCTTTTCGGCCTCATAGAGGAGGCCGTCCAAATCATAAATCCGACCTTGGGTAAAACGCGCTCCGCAGATCAGGCAGACAAATTCCCCGCTGGGCGGCTCGTAAAGATAACCCTTTTTCAAATCGGAGAGGGTTGCGCTCCAGAAGATTTCCGTAAGATTATCATTCAACTAAATCACCTTTTGTCTATTTATAATATAGACATTATATTAAAATGTCTATAAATTGTCAAGATAAAGGGTGTTGTAAATCTTTCGGCTGTTAGATCTTCATTGCAATGAGAAGCGTAATTTATAAAAAGATTTATTATTGTCGGTCAAGGTAAGAGGGCCGGCAGTCTTTTTTTCTTTGTATCCGCCAGCAAAGATTTCCTTTTAGTTCCAGGGGCCTATTATTAAAAGATATCTAATAACCGAATAAAAAAATGTCGTTTTTATGTCAAATTAAAAAATCCAGGGAGGGATGAATATGATTCAACAAGTTGGGATAAACCAGGGAAGGTTTTGGGAGGCAGCCCCCAAGCGAAAACCGGAATCATCTAACTTTTTAGAATTATTCCAAGTGGAGCAAGCAAAGGGGATGACCGCCAGGCAATATTTGTCCACTTTGAAAGGGGGCTATACCGCTGCCCCGCCGGAAGCTTTATGGGGGCAGGGCGATAACAATCCCTCAATTTGGGATGAGCTTTCAAAAAAATACGATATTCATCATGCCACATTCGATGAGCTTTGCACCATATCCTACCAACTCTATCAAGCTAAGCAGATTACATTAATCGACCATGCGACTTTATCGTTCGACCCAACCAGAATACCACACGGGCCAGACGCTAAATTTTACTTTACTCCGGCAGATCAAGATGGAAGGCGGGACTGGATCGCCGAATATACGGCCAGGGCAGAGTTTGAATTGAAAAACGGCAACCCGGACGGTTATCAATATATTCTCAACCATTTTGTCCGAGGCATTCTCAGCCGTCTGGAAAGAAAATAATAAATCGTAATACCGAATTTTAAGTGGCAACTTCTTAACTGCTCAATATTCTTTTTCAGCAACCTATGATGATAAAAGGTCATTTCTTAAGATAAAACTTTTTGATCAAGGCGGTGAATCGAACCATGAGGATCAATCAATCCATTTCGACGCTCTTCAACTTCAGACTAAGATCCAACCGGTCAAAAATTAATATGTTTGAGGGATTGTCACAAAAGGCGGCCGCCGAATTTAACAATCTTTATCATAAGATGGCTTCGGAAAACCGAAAACTAAACCTCCGTGGCATCTATAATAACCGGGGCCAGTTAGCGTGCACCCCGGGAGAATCCGACAACATCTGGGATAGTAATCATGAAAAGCTGCCCGATAATAATAATCCGACCTTTTTAAGTCCTCCGAAGTCCATCAAACAAATGCTACTTGAGGGGCCAATCCACTTAAGGTATACCGGTAAATTAACGTCGACGGAAATTGCAGAAAAATGGGCAAATACTGGGGAGATCACTCCCCAGGAACAATTTTACTTGAACATGGTCAATGTGCATCTTTATGAGAAAGCCAGCCAACAAGCGCGGATACCTAGGATGGCCAAGAAGATAGACCAAGTTTTACTTGAAAACGGGATTACCATTAATCAGGATGAAAAGTTTACCATCAGTGTAGACCGTAATAATCAAATCACCGTGTCCGGCATTGACGACTCCGAACGGAGCAAAGCAATTCAAGCTGCTTTACAGACCCATGTCATTAAATTGCCATATAGCTCGTGTAATCTTGCCGCCGGCATCAGGGCAGTCTACTTTGGCAACTCTCAAAATACTAATAACTTTTCCTTGGAAGTGCGAAGTTTATCACTTGCCACCATGACGGCCAGCCGGTTTCTCTATGATGAAACCGGCGGAAAGGTGAGTCTTGATGATTTGACAATAATTGGCGGGGCAATCGTAGGATTGCCGCCGAAGTTAGCTGATCTGCTCAATGGGGACAATTTGAAAGGCGTTATCAGGAACGGTCAAAACCTGGAAGGGGTAAGAGTCTGTATTATGCAGGTTAAGAGTTATGAGGCTAAGTATGGTAAAGAGAACCTGCCAACCGTCATCAGTACATTCACTTATCAAAACGGGAAACTTGCTCTGGTGGAAGACCCGGAGTTACCGAGAAAGGCCGATGCTATTTCCAAGGGGCAAACAGGCTCCTTTATGGAAAGGTTACGGTTTATTGATAATGACCCTCAGCTTTTCTATGAGAGTATGGCGAAAAAATAAGAATACAATCAGGGATAGGAATATAGAATAGGCTCTGTTTTCAGAAATGGTTGGCTCCGATTATTGAAGGCAAGTGCAATGTCAAATTATTTATGAATCTTAAACAAAGATGATTGCTCCAATTGTGGGGTAAAATTAGTTATTCAATATATTACCCTAAACGAAACAACCGACAATCAGCCTTTGACCTACTTCCAATAAAGCTACTTCGGAAATAAAAATTACAGTCATTTCAGGTAGGGATATTAATGATGAAACATCTTAAACTAATACTAATTTTGATATTAAGTTTACTCCTTGTTTGCGGTTTGGTTTCATGTAGTAAAAAGGATTCGAAAATCAAGGATGATCCTAATAAGCGTTACCGGGGAGTTATGTATGATTTAACCAACGAAGATGAACTGAAAACTTTAAGCCAAGAATGGAACGGCAATCTGATCCGGTGGTGGCTCTGCCACCAACAGGTTAACGGCAGCTTCCTGCCGGTCACCGCTTATCCCGGAACAATTAACGGTGTTTACTACGATAAGACCAAATTAAAAGAAATTTTACAACCGGTCCGGGATTTCCAGGTTAAATACGGAGTCCGAATCTATGTCGGCGAGTTCAGCGCTGTAAGGTGGGCCTCCGGCGCCGCTCAATACCTTGAAGACTGTATCGCTATCTTTGAAGAATACGGATGGGATTGGTCCTATCATGCTTATAAGAATTGGACCGGCTGGGATTTGGAGCATGATAACGGAACCTCAAATAGTCCGATCGTTATCGCTAATGAGAGAACCGATCGGATGGAAGTAGTTTTAGCAGGGTTGGCGTTAAATAATAAGTAGGTGTTTACCTTTGGAGATGTTAATCGTAATTTAAATCAAAATGCGGAAAAGTCCGGATAAAAGATTTAAAGTCGGGTCCCGATATGTATATAACCCTAGTCGTCTCCGCCCACCTTTGGACGGAGATTAATTTATAGCAGCCCATTTTTTCGGGAGCTGAAAACAAATCGCTAATTTCAATAATGATGCTGCTGATGGATTGAAAATTTTTCATGTCTACCGGTAATTCTAGAGTTAATTGCCTTCCATGACTAGGAGACAGTACGAGTTATTGTTGAGATTATATCATTGTTGTAAAAAAGATGGAAATCGTGAGATAATTTACAAGATCATTTCAGAAAGATTCGATTGAGGCATCTTGGCCGTGATTTGAGAGGTGTACCGGCTAGGTACGGGAAACAAATGAGGTGGTTTTTATTAAGTTTTGATATTAGTCGGGGAGGGAATTTAATGAAATTGTTCTACCGGTATTTCCTAATTTTTGTTTTAATATTCACTTTGACCGCCGTTTCGGAGGGAAATGACGACAATCTGGTCCAGAACAACGATTTCAGCAAAGGCACGCATAGTTGGTGGCTTGGACAGCAAGAGGGCGGGGAGGCTTCCTTTACCGCGACCTGCGGCGTACTCTCCGTGAAGATCAAAAATCCCGGAAGAAGACCTTGGGCCGTATTGGTCGGACAAAGCGATTTGGTTTTTGAGAAGGACATAATCTATGAAGTCTCCTTCGAAGCGCGATCCCATGAGATTGAACGAATCCGGATCCAGACGGCGATGAAAGATACACCTTATTATAA
>JBLNDC010000032.1:0-6201 GCA_050261255.1 Bacteroidota bacterium | reverse complement strand
TTCCTCCCATTTTAATTTCAATCGCTGATCTTCCAGGCTGGATTCTTTAATACCCAGTAACTGATAAAATTCCAAAGGGAACCATAGATTATCTCCTTGTTCGAAAAGGGGGTTGGTCAGTTTGTATTTTGCCCCATTAATATTTAATAGCGAAGCTTCAACCTGGAATTCGATATTAAAGTTGTCCCATTTGATTTTGGTTAAACCTTTTTTGATTTCCCATTCAATTTTAGTCTTAAAAATTTCTTCCAATAAAGAATGGTTAATGTAGATAACTTCTTTCTCTTCAATGAATTTAACTTCTGAGCTTAGTTCGCGACTGCCCAAAAAAACAGTCGCCGGAGGGTTTTTTTCAAAAGCGAGGCAATTTTTCATTGCTAAGCTAACTAAGATGAATACCAGCAAGAATACCTTCGATGTTCTAGACAATGAACCTCCCCCCTTGTCCCATCATTCAATGTAAACCGGGTCGGTTCCTCTCATCAAGCAAGCCTGGGGGAAAATACTTATTTATCACATAATTACCTGCCTATTAACTATGGAGATAAATCCTTTGAAAAGCAGGGGCAATACGGAATGGAATAATCAACGTGCTTAAGGCAGAAAAACTACCTTAGCCTCTTTTTGATGAGGGAAAAGACGTTCCTCCGGACTCATGCCGGAATATAATATTATGTCGTTAAGGCATGGTACATTGATACGGAGGCTGACGTCCAATTGATAAATAAAGATCTCTTTACGTCGTTAAGTCTTCTGTTTTCCCAGGAAAACATGGTTCAGGTCAAAAAAATGATCAACCAATTTAACGAAGTTTTTAACGATGATTTTTGGGAAAGCATCGCCAGGGTAAACCAGTTAGTCAAGGGAAAGCCAGGAGGAAGTATACCGGTTGAAATCTGGGAGAACAGAAACCATTTCTATGTAGTGGCTTTAATAGCCGGCATTAAGGAAAAACACAATATTAAAATCCGGTTTAAGGATGATCGCACTCTGGTTCTCAAAGTCAAATATCCGCTACTTAAACCGGTTGAAGATAGCTTTATGGTACAAACGGAGGTTTCCGGGTTTGAGGAAAGAGAAGTCAGTTTGCCCCAACCTGTGAATAGCAACGATTATGATTTGGATTTGAGTGAAGGAATTCTAACTATAACTCTGAATAAACAAAGCCGGAATGAGGATTAAAAATAAATAGATAACAGAAACGGTCCGCTTAGCTAGACCGTTTTTGCGCTTTAGTATCAAATTTGACTTAGACGTTAGGCTCTACTTTTTTAGTGTTTAATAGGTACCGGTGGAAGAAGTATTCAGCTACCGCCACCAACAGGCCATAAATCATCAAACTGCTTGTCCCGACGTTATTGCCTCTGACCATTGCGCCCATTAACCAAGCAGTGATGGCTGCCAAACCTCCATCGGCGATTGACGCGGCCAGATTTCCAAAGTTTGGTAGGATATATAAGTCGCCGATCAAATAGTTGAGGATGGTCCCTAGGAGGCTTACTCCCAATACCCAACCAAAAGAATTGTTATCAAACATCTGGAAAGCGATGAAAGCCGCAGCCAGAGTTAATAGAAATTTTACAATCAACGCTTTAGTAGTCTTGCTCATCTGGTGCACCTCCTTTAACGTTATTTGACAATAGTAATTTTTTTATGCTTTAATCAAGTTTTAATCGTCGCCCCGGTCTGATACGTCCACCCCCTGACTCTCAATAGCTTCCTTGATATTTTGGATATTGATGATGCCCGGGGTATAGCTTACCGAAACTTTACTGGTAGCGGGATCGACCTTAACGCTATTGACCCCGTCCAAAGCCCCGACAGCCCTCATAATACCTTCTTGATCAGCGTTGGTTATCTTTCCGATAATGTCAAAGTTACGATCCAGATTTGCCATGACTGATCTCCTCCTTCTTTTAATTTTTAGTCCCATCTTCCAAGAACACCTGCTGAACACCTACATAATGACTCCGGCGATACCGGAAATAGCGCCGATCAGGAGCAAGTCAAATTTGGGTTTTATTGTCGTTGGCATTTAAGTAATGAGCTTTCAGTTTTTATTTAAATAAGGTAACCTAAATTAAAGAAGATATTCCCGGTTTAAGTCCTTATGGGCGAAAAACTAAGTATAAAAGTAAATCTAAACATGCAACCTACCATTATTAAGGAGCGAACGATATGGGCCAAAGAAATGTTGCTGATTATGTTTTAGAACAATTGGAGGTTTGGGATATCCGAACCATTTACGGCCTCCCGGGAGATGCGATTCTGCCCTTAATTGATGCCATTAACCGCCATCCTAAAATGAGGTTTATCAGCGTCAAACACGAGTCGGCCGCGGCTCTAATGGCCTCCGCCGAAGCAAAACTAACCGGTGGCATTGGCGTCTGCACCGCTACCAGTGGGCCGGGAGCGGCCAATCTTCTCAACGGCCTGGCCGATGCCAAAAGCGATCGTGCGCCGGTCTTGGCAATCACCGGACAGGTGGACAGTTTTAACCTGGGGACCAATTATAAACAATATCTCGATCAAAATTTATTGATGGCGTCGGTGGCAGACTATTCCGGACTGGTTGCGGTCCCTGATTCTTGCAACGACGTCCTCGTTAAAGCTCTTCGCAAATCCCTGGCCGAGGGAGCAGTCGCTCATGTTACTTTCACGAAAGATGTCTGGCAGATCCCCACCGAAGAAGCGGTCCGTCCGCCGGAACCTTATTTAAAAACTATGGCCCAATCACCTCCGGAAGTAATCGCCGAAGCCATCAAACGATTAAATGAAGCCCAACGGCCGGCGATTTTGACGGGGCGGGGCATCCGAAACTTGGGTCCCAAATTGATTGAAATGGCTGAAAAGTGGCAGGCCGGAATTTGCACGACTCTGGCTGCGAAAGGAATGATACCCGGCGGCCATCCCCTGGTCCTGGGGGGACTTGGTGAAGGAGGGAGTGAGGCTTCTACGGTTATGCTGGCGGAGTCGGACTTAATCCTGGTCGTGGGAGCCACCTGGTGGCCAGAGAAATATGTGCCCGGCCGGGCTAGAATAATTCAACTGGACGCCACGCCCGATAATATCGGCCGGTTAATGCAAGTTGAATACGGAGTGGTTGGCGATCTGGCCGTGCTTTTACCGGAGATAACCCGCGGTATTTCCGGAACAGCCAAGAATTCCTGGTTCGAACGGTTAAACTCCTTGCGGGGACAATGGCTGGAACGAATCGATCAGGATATCTCTTCCGATGTTACTCAGATCAGTCCGGGATATCTAATCAAAACCCTGGAGAAAGCTGTGGCCCAAGATGCAGTGATCGCGCTTGACGTAGGCGATCATACCGTTTGGTTCAACCGGATTTTCAGCGGCAGCGCTCAAGAGACACTTATATCCGGTTCCTGGCGGACGATGGGATTCGGGCTGCCCGCAGCCATCAGCGCCAAATTGGCTCAACCCGAACGTCAAGTAATCGTTTTGGTGGGGGACGGTTCTTTGGCTATGTCCCTAGGCGAATTTTTAACCGCAGTCCGTTACCAGGTTCCAATTACGGTGGTAGTGGTGAACAACGGTTACCTGGCGATGGAGAAAGACAAGATGGAAATGAAAAGGATGGACCCGTCGCAAACAGCGATCACTAACCCGGATTTTGCCAAACTGGCTGAGGCTTGCGGCGGAAAGGGATTCCGGGTGGAGCGGTCCGGTGATTTGGAAGCTGTTTTGAAAGAGGCGATTAATAGCAACCAACCGGCATTGGTCGATGTGATTACCAGTCCGGTGAAGTTCCCGGGGTTGGAAGAGAAGAAAGAACCGGAAAAAGAGTTAGCCTTGGTTTAGGATTTACCTTCCAGCTGAATCATTGTGTGCTTCACAAGGGGAAGGGCAAGGGTCAATGTTATCAAAGGCACCTTTTCTCGTTATAATATTATTGAGATTTCATTTTATTGCCATGTTTTTCATCTAATATATATAATAGAAGTAACCATAAAAGAGAAGGCTGATTTAATATTAATTTCCAATATTTTATGAACTCTAATCATATACATAATTGACATAATTGAAAACCAGCTTCCAAAACCCACAGAAAATCCTCTCCACAAATAATTTTTACTGTTCTCCTTTAGAATAAAATAACTAAAAATAACTATTAACCCTGTCGCCAAAAAGATTTGAGCAATTGAGCATAGAATAGCTTCGGTTAAATTATTAAATTCTCTCCCGAAAATCATTAAAGCGGAATAATTAATAAAACGGCGCTTAGAAAAGTGAAGAACATAATAAGAAATCATATTTAAACTCCATAAAATAACAGAATAAAAAAATCCGGCAACTAAACTTCTTCCAAACCTATCTTTTAGGTCAATAATTTTCATGGGATACCTCCATATTTTCGATGAATTTATTTTCCCTCAATCTTATTCAAAAAATCAGTTCACAATTAACCCCCATACAAATCATGAATGCACAATTTCAATAACCGGAAGAAGATAATGTAAACCAGGGTTAACCGGAGAAAATAATCCAATGGTTCTTTCTTTTTTATGGTAAAATCGAATAAAGTCTTTTTCATAATTGATTAGATATGTTAAAAAATTTGAGTATCTATTCACATCCCATAAGCCGGATGTGAATGGCGAAATTATTGAAGGAAAATATGTCGCAATGATCCACGCTTATCCAAGAAACTTATTGCGACATATATAGATAAATGCGAACCTCAAAGAGGTCTAAGTATATTAAATTAAAAACGGGGAGGGGAAAAAGGTGATTATCAGCGCCAGTCGGAGGACGGACATTCCTGCCTTTTTTGGCGAATGGTTCAGTAACCGGATTAAAGCAGGGTTTTTCTACCGGATTAACCCTTTCAACCCAAACCAGGTGAAAGGCTTTAGTCTGCTCCCTGAAGATGTGGACGCTTTTGTTTTCTGGACCAAAAACCCCCAGCCTTTCTTCAAACAATTGGACTTAATCGAGGAAATAGGGTTTAATTACCTATTTCATTTTACTTTAAACGATTACCCTCCAATTCTCGAACCGGGGGTGCCTTCGGTTTCGCAACGCCTGAATGCTTTCAAAACCTTGAGCGATCGAATCGGTCCGAAACGGATCGTTTGGAGGTATGATCCGGTCGTTTTAAGTTCCTTGACGCCTGTGGAATACCATCTTGAGAAAGTAGCCAAATTGGCCCGGGAATTGTCCGGATATACCGAACGGCTGATCATCAGTTTCCTGGACTTTTACGGTAAGGTCCAAAAAAAATTGAATCAATTAAGTGTTTCAAATGGTATCCGATTTAAAGATTGGCTAGATGATGCCAATTTGGGCTTACTCGAAAAATTTGCCGCCCAAATTCCGGTATTAACGAAAGCCAATGGAATTCAAACCTTTACCTGTTCCGAAGCGGTTGAGCTGCAACAGTATGGCATCCTTCCTGGAAGTTGTATCGATGGTTCGCTAATCAATGAACTCTTCGGGCTTAAGAAACAATGGAAAAAAGACCCTTTCCAACGGAATAATTGCAGATGCGCAGTTTCGGTGGATATGGGGGTCTACGATACCTGTAAGTTCGGGTGCGCCTATTGTTATGCCAATACCAACAGTAAAACGGCGTTGAAGAATGATCAAAAACACTTTCCCGATAGCCCGGCCTTGATTGGCAGGTATAAGGGGGATGTTAAAATTGAAGGAGATCCTTCGCCGCAGGGGAATACCTTGAAACAGCAGGTGGAATTATTTTAGAAACTGATCCAAAATTATGAATTTAAATCAAGTGTTTGATTTTTGAATTATTAACCGCTAATTCTGCATTTAGCTTCAAATCAGAAGCGACGTGGCCGATTACTTACCAACAGTTCCAATTTTTTTGTGACTTAATTACTGAATACCTAAATTTAGATTTGAGATAATATCAACAAAAAGGAGGAGTTATCATGTCCAAAATTTATTGCAGTATCGATAATTGCCATTACTGGAACCAAGGCAATATTTGCAAGGCTTCGGAGATTTTAGTGTCGGCCGATTCCTGGGCGGCTCAAGCTCCGGATAATGTGGATGCGCCCCAGCATGCCAATATACCCCAAATGCATGCCGAATCGTGTATGGAGACCTGCTGTAAAACATTTGTTCCTCAAAATTCCAATCAGATTAATGTTGATGGTGTAACTAGAAGTTAATAATATCTATCCGGTACAATAAGTATATTAGTCAAAACATTTA
>JBLNDC010000031.1:0-7256 GCA_050261255.1 Bacteroidota bacterium | reverse complement strand
CCGGAACAAACTCGGGAACTGGAGGAGGCTGTCAGTTCATTGACTTTGGGATCGTCCAGAGTTAAGTTGAGAATAATATATCTGAAAGACCTTCCTTCCCTAAGTGATAGAATCGATCGTCATTGGGATCAGTTGGTCGCCGAAGCAGGCAATAAATTCCCCGGAATAAACGGCTGGTTGACTGAGGCCAAATATCAATTGAACGGCGAGCGAAATTTGGAAATTTTAGTCCGGAATAAGGCCGGGGTCGAGTATTTAAACCGGCGCCGGGAAGAATTGACTGAGTTATTCCGTGATTCCATTTTTGAAGAAGTTAATCTCAGTTTTGCGGTTGGCGATTTTGACGAAGCGATCATCCAGGACCAGCTTCGGAAGGAACAAGAAGAGGCCAATCTTCAAGCTTTAGCCGTTAAAGCGCAACCGGCAATCACTAAAGCGACTAAGCCAAGTAATAACGAAGATATAATTTACGGTAAAAGATTCAGCCAAGAGCCTACCCCGATTAAGCAGTTGACTGAAGAAGCGGATGGGGTTGTCGTTAACGGCGAGATTTTTCGGTTTGAGACCAGGACAGCTAGAAGTGGTAAAAAATTTTATTTGGGGGATCTTACCGATTATTCCGATTCTATTAGTTTCAAGATCTTTCCTCGCAACGCGGACTCATTGGAGGATCGGCTTAAGGAAGGCTCTTGGGTCAAGATTCGTGGCAACCTTCAGTTTGATCCTTATTCCAAAGAATTGAGTTTATTGGTTTCAGATATTTTACCTGGAAAGTCGATTTTCACCCGTTCCGACCAAGCCCCTGAGAAACGGGTCGAACTCCATCTCCATACCAAAATGAGCGCTATGGACGCAACGGTTGATGCGGCTAAAGCAATCAATTTGGCTGCTTCCTGGGGCCATCCCGCCATCGCCATTACCGACCATGGAGTGGTCCATTCCTTTCCGGAAGTAGCCGGTGTAGCCAAGAAAGCCGGGATCAAAGTTATTTATGGGTTGGAAGGCTATTTGGTGGATGATGGAGTTCCGATTGTGGTTGGAGCTTCTGATGAACGGATTGAAGACATAGAATTCGTAGTATTCGATATTGAAACTACCGGGTTTAATCCGTTGAAAGAGGATTTATTGGAGATCGGCGCCGTTAAATATCAAAACGGTGTAAAAAAGGAAGAGTTTTCGAGTTTAATTCGGCCAACTAAGATAATTTCGGATGAGATCCAAAAGTTGACCGGGATCACCCCGGAAATGGTGGCCGACGCCCCGTTGCCGGAAAAAGTCTTGCGGCAGTTTAAGGAATTTAGCGACGGGTGTGTCTTGGTGGCTCATAATGCCCGTTTTGATGTCCGGTTTATTACCGCTAAATATCAGCAGCTATTCGCTGAGAAGGTAGCCCCGGTCTATCTGGATACATTGGGACTAGCCCGTTCCGTCTGGCCGAACTTTAAAAGTTACCGTCTGAATAATGTCGCCAAGGAACTCGGGATCAAACTCCAAAACCACCACCGGGCTACCGACGATGCCCAATGCGCTGCCGATATTTTGTTGAAAGCCATGGAAAAGATTAGGGACCGGAAGTTCGAACGGTTGAACGACTTGAATACTTTGGTCAAGGAAAGCGGCGTAGAACACCTCCAAACCAACCATGTGATCATTTTGGTCAAGAGCCAGATCGGAATGAAACATTTGTATCGTTTAGTATCGGATTCACACATCCACTATTTTCACAGGCATCCGCGGATCCCCCGATCTTTACTGGTTGAGTTGCGTGAGGGTTTGATCATCGGCAGTGCTTGTGAAGCGGGCGAGCTTTATCAGGCGATTTTGGACGGGGCTGATGATAGCAAATTGGAAGAGATCGCCGAGTTTTATGATTACTTGGAGATCCAACCCCTCGGGAACAACCAGTTTTTAGTCAATTCCGGCCGGGTAAAATCCACCGCGGAGCTTCAAGATTATAATCGTAAAATAATCGATCTCGGCGCTAAACTGGGTAAGCCGGTGGTAGCTACCGGCGATGTTCATTTTCTCCATCCCCATGAGGAAATTTACCGCAAAATTTTATTGATGGGACAAGGGTTTCAGGATGCCGACCATCAAGCGCCGCTTTACTTAAGAACCACTGAGGAGATGTTGGAGGAGTTTAAGTATCTGGGTGAGGAGATTGCGAAAAAAGTGGTGATCAACGCCCCACACCATATATTAGACCAAATTGAAGACGTATCGCCGCTTCCAAATAAGTTTTGTCCGCCGCAAATACCCGGCGCCGAAGCAGAAATTCGGTCCATGTCTTATAACCGGGCTAAGGAGTTATATGGCGACCCTTTGCCGAAATTAGTTGAAGAACGGTTGGAATGGGAGTTGAAAAGCATTATCGACCATGGCTATGCCGTATTATATCTGACCGCCCAGAAATTAGTGAAGAAATCCTTGGACGACGGCTATCTAGTCGGTTCACGGGGCTCGGTCGGTTCTTCCTTTGTAGCCACGATGTGCCGGATTACCGAGGTCAACCCTTTGCCCGGACATTACCGGTGCCCGGAATGCAAATATAGCGAGTTCATGGAGACCGGCGCCATCGCTTCCGGGTATGACTTGCCGGATAAAAACTGCCCCAAGTGCGGCCATCCCCTCGTCAAAGAAGGGCAAGACATTCCCTTTGCGACCTTCATGGGCTTCGAAGGCGATAAGGAACCGGATATCGACTTGAATTTCTCCGGAGAATACCAGCCGGTCATCCATAAATATACCGAAGAAGTATTTGGTAAAGGCTATGTTTTTCGGGCGGGTACCGTAACCGGACTGGCTGAAAAGACTGCCTTTGGATTTGTCAAAGGTTACATGGAGGATAAAGGGCTCCGCCTCCGCCAAGCGGAGATTAACCGGCTGGTCAAAGGCTGTACCGGCGTGCGCCGTTCTACCGGCCAACATCCGGGCGGACTCTATGTAGTTCCTCAGGACCAGGAGATCTATAATTTTACCCCTATTCAGTATCCGGCGAATGATAAAAAAGCCGATTGGATTACCACCCATTTTGAATACCACGGCGCCCTGGAGGGCCGTTTGGTGAAACTCGATATCCTTGGCCACGACGACCCGACAGTCATCAGGATGCTCCATGACTTGACCGGCATTGATCCCCGAACGGTGCCGATGGCGGAACCGAAGACGATGCAGATTTTTTCTTCCGTCGAACCGCTGGGGATTACCGAGGAACAGTTGGGTTTTAACCTGGGAACCCTTGGAATCCCGGAGTTTGGTACGGGTTTTGTCCGTCAAATGCTGGAGGAGACGAGGCCAACTACCTTTGCCGAGCTGGTCTTCATTTCGGGACTGTCCCACGGGACAAGTGTGTGGTTGGGTAATGCTCAGGAATTAATTAAAAACGGTACGGCCAAACTGTCGGAGGTTATTTCCACTCGAGACGATATTATGAACTATTTAATCTTTAAAGGATTGCCTCCGAAAACCGCCTTCAAAATCATGGAAAAAGTCCGGAAAGGCAAGGGTTTGGAGGAAGACGAGATTCAAATCATGAAAGAGCATAATGTCCCTGATTGGTACATTGATTCTTGCCTGAAGATTAAGTATATGTTCCCGAAGGCCCATGCGGTAGCCTATGTAATGATGGCCTTCCGAATCGCATATTTTAAAGTTTATTATCCGATGGCCTTTTACGCTACTTATTTTAGCGTTCGCGCCGACGAGTTTGACGCCGATATTGTAGTCCACGGAATGGAAACTGTTAAACTAACCTTGGAGCAAATTCGGAACAAGGGAAATGACGCCACTCAGAAAGAGAAAAACTTGGAAACAATTTTAGAATTGGCTTTTGAAGCGATGTTAAGAGGGGTCAATTTCTTGAGAGTCGATCTTTATAAGTCAGATCCGCAAAGATTTATCATTACCAATGAAGGCCTGCTTCCGCCTTTGGCATCGCTGCAAGGTTTGGGGGAAAATGCCGCCAAATATGTCGCGGCAGCAAGAGAAGACGGAGCTTTTCTTTCCATCGAAGATTTAAAAAGCAGGGCCCGTTTAAGCTCAGCCGTAATCGAGGTCTTACAAAAACATGGCTGTTTAGAAGGGATGTCCGAATCGGATCAGCTTGAGTTATTTTAAGATGGGCTTGATTCTTATATCATACCTCATTAACAAAAGAGGCTGTTCCGAAAGGGCAGCCTCTTATTAAACCTTCATTATATTGTTATTATTTTACCTTTGTCGGAACAAACAGATCAATTAAACCAATTACCAAAGATGCTAGCAAAGCGCCTATTAGCGAAACCGACATGCCCGGGACGATAAACTGGGTAATGTAAATCACAACCGCAGAGACGAGAAAACCTACAACTCCATGGGCATAAGGGGAAATATCACGTCCAAGAACCAGTTCGATGAGATAACTGATTCCGGCGATCACTAACGCTGCCAATAGCGCGGTTCCAAATCCAATGGCTTTAAAGCCGGGCACAATAGCTCCGATGAACATTAAAACCAGCGCCGCCACAACAAAACGCACGATTGTTCTTAACCAATCCATTTATTTCACCCCCTTTGCCTCAATTAATCCGATAATATCTTTTCCAACAGGTATGGAAGTATTCGCCTTCGCTAGGTGTAAATTCTCCCTAAATCATTTAAAGAGTGGAATTTTTCCGCTTATCAAAAGAAATTTAGTTCCGAACGCTTACTAATGGTACTCAATGGCAAAGCTATACTTAAAAGCAATCGTTCTACGGCGAATAAAAATTACCGGAGAAATTGAAGAATAAATCTAGGCGAATGAAGCGTTAATTGCCTACTTAAGTTTGAGCTTTGTGCTATATATTTTTAATAATTTGAGTGAGTTTCATAATTCCTAAATATTCCATTTCAACAGAATAAAGGAGGAAAAAATGAAAACGATTTATGCCGCCTTCGAAAGGGTTGAAAATGTAAAAGCCGCTCTAGGAAGGGTTAAAAAAGAAAGTTGGAATCAGGCCGATTTTATGCTAATCTTTCCGGAAAAACCACCAGTTAAAGACGACCATTTTGAATTTGGGGATGAACATTTTTTAGACACCCCTGGTTTTCCCGATACTTCCCAGTGGCCTGCTTTGCAGGAACGAGAGATTGAAGGAATCGGTAAAGTTAAAACCGCAATCAGCTTTAAGCCTGATTTCGGTTTTAACCCAAGGAGCGAATCAACCTTAATTAACAAGGAACTAATCGCGGATGGCCTAAGAAAAAATAAAATTACGGCAATCATTGATGTCGATGATGAGATTGTCTCCAAAATCGAAACTATTTTAGAAAGTGAGGGAGCCGAAATTACGATTTTCGACGAAAAAAGGGAGGAGTTACAAGGCTAAAAAGCGAATAGTTACCATTTCTAAGGAGGAGACCAATGGTAACAGCAGATGGGGCCTTGATTACCGAAGTCGATCCCAGCGGTATCGGCGCGGAACTCGAGCTGAAACCCGGGGACCGGCTGTTAGAGATTAACGGCATTAAACCGGTGGACTTCATCGATTATTTAATGTTAACCGCTGAGGAACACCTTGACCTTAAAATAATGAAACAAACCGGAGAGTACTTGGAGTTTGAATTCGAGAAGGACGCCGCCGAAACTTTGGGTTTGGGTTTTGAAACGGCGGTGTTCGATGGGATCAAAACTTGCAAAAATCATTGCCTGTTTTGCTTTGTCCACCAGTTACCTTCCGGCCAACGGGCCTCCCTCTATATCCAAGATGACGATTATCGTCTCTCTTTTCTCCAAGGAAGTTACGTCACCTTGACCAATTTAACCGCAGCCGACTGGGAGCGGATCGAAAAATTACATTTGAGTCCGTTGTATATATCGGTTCATGCTACCGACCCGGCGGTACGCCGGAGATTACTGGGCTCAAGAGCCATTGAACCGATTTTAGACCAATTAAAAAGGTTGACCACGGCCGGGATTACCCTCCATACCCAAGCGGTGATTTGTCCCGGAATTAATGACGGCACAATTTTAGAAAAAACCATCAGCGATTTGGCGGAGTTATGGCCGCAAGTGGTTTCCTTGGCTATTGTGCCGGTTGGCTTGACGGGACACCGGCAAAAACTTTTTAAATTAAGAGTCCCAAACCGGGATGAGGCTCTTAAGACCTTGGAAACGGTGGGGATATATCAAAAAAAGTTTTTAAAGAAAATTAACACCAGGTTTGTATTTGCCGCCGATGAATGGTATATTATAGCGAGGGAAGCTTTTCCATCCAATGAAGAGTATGAAGGATACCCCCAACTTGATAACGGGGTTGGTTTAATTCGCTGGTTTTTAAATGAATTTGACGAAAATTTGCCTATGGTCGCTCCAAAATTGCAAATGATCGAGGGTGAACTGGTGCTTATTACCGGCGTATCTACCCTCAGGCTTTGGGATGAAATAAAAGTGAAGTTCAGCAAGGATTTCCCCAAAGTGAAGTTGACTGTCTTGCCGGTTTATAATCACTTCTTCGGCCCTTCAGTCACGGTGACCGGCTTACTTACCGGGCGTGATATTATTGAGGCGATTCGAAATCACCCCCAATCGGGCAGGGAAATATATCTGATTCCCGCGATAACTTTAAAACAAGGGGAAGCCCTTTTTTTAGACGGAATATCGGTTAATGATTTAGTTGAAGCTTGTCGACCGAAAAAGGTGGCGGTTGTTCCTACCAGAGCTTCAGATTGGTTGGATTGGATTATAAATGAAGGATGTGTTGGCGGTTGGCGCGACCGGTGATTGCCGTTGTAGGCAGGCCCAATGTGGGAAAGTCGACCTTATTTAATCGAATTATCAAGCAAAGATTAGCGATCGTTGAAGATACTCCCGGAGTTACAAGAGACCGGCTCTATGCTAAAGGCAACTGGCTGAACCGGGAATTTCTACTGATTGATACCGGGGGATTGACTGATGAACGGGACCCAATTCAGACTCAAATCCGTAAACAAGTGGATTTGGCTTTGGAAGAGGCGGACGCTATCATAATGGTGGTAGATGGAAGGGAAGCCTTGACCGCCTCCGATTATCAAGTAGCTGAATTACTTCGCAAAACGAAGAAACCGGTGGTTTTAGCTGTCAATAAAATTGAAACTCACCCGGCTACTATTGATCATGAGATCTATAGTTTGGGTTTGGGAGAGCCGATTTTAATCTCAGCTGATCATGGGTTGAATATCGGAGATTTGCTGGAGACAGCCCTATCCCACATTGTTATAGAGCAAGAGGTTGAAGATGAGGATTTGATTCGGGTAAC